>JAKSBM010000727.1 GCA_022361135.1 Desulfobacterales bacterium
ACATCACCGCCGCCCTCTGTATTTTCCTCTTTGTGGCCGGCCCCACCAACTACATCTTTGTCACCATCACCGAAGCCCTGGGCCGGTACATCAACTATTTTGCCGACTTCTCCCTGTGGGGGGATGCGGGCAGCATCGTGGACGGGGCCTTTAAACCCCGGGGATGGCAAAACTGGTGGCTGGTTTTCTACGTGGTCTGGTGGACCTCCTACATCCCCTTCTGCGGCGGCTTTGTGGCCCGGGTTTCCAAGGGAAGAACCGTTCGGGAATTCCTGCTGGGCGCAGTGATTGCCCCCATGGCCATCGCCTTCCTCTGCTTCGGCGCCTGGGGCTCCACCTCGGCCTTCATGCAGATCACCGGGGCCGTGGACATGTACCAGCAGATCCAGACCAACTTCGGGGGGACCATCTTCCGCCTCCTCCACGAACTTCCCCTGGCCTATCTCTCCGTTCCCCTGGTCATGATCTCCTCCACCATCTACGGGATCACCACCTATGACTCCACCACCTCCTTCATCTCCATGCAGCTCTCCGGGGGACAGCTTAACCCCAAGATGAGCATGCGGGTGTTGGTGGGGCTGCTCATCGGAGCGGCCGGGATCACCTTTTTGACCATTGGGGACTTCAACGGCCTCAAGAGCCTGGGCATTGTGGCCGGGGCCCCCTTCTTTGTGGTCCTCATGGCCTACATGTACTCCATCGGACGCATGGTGGTCATGGCCAAACAGGGCCGGTTCTAACCCATAAGCAGTAACACATTTAAATGATCCCCGGGGGCAAACGGCCCCCGGGGCCAAGGAATACCATGGCATTAACCCGATATACCCTTGAAGTAATCTCCCCGGCCGAAATGGACAAGGTCCACCAGGCCACCCTGAAACTCCTGGCCGAAACCGGCGTGGTCTTCGAATGCGACCCGGCCCTGGATCTGTTTAAACGCCACGGGGCAAAGGTGGAGGGCCGGACGGTCTTCATCCCCGAAGCCCTGGTCGACAAGGCCCTGCTCACCTGCCCGGACACCTTTTACCACCGGGCCCGGAACCCTGAGCATTCCATTTTCGTGGGCCACCAGCAGAAGAAAAAGGTCATCTCCTCCTCCTACGGCCCGGTGAACATCCTGGACCCGGTGGAGGGTCTGCGGCCCGGGACCCTGGCCGACTACCGGGATCTCACCCGCCTCTCCCAGGCCCTGGCACCCATCTCCATGGTGGGGGGGCTGCCCGTGGAGCCCTCCGACGCCCATCCCCAAAAAAAATACTTCCAGATGCTCCACCTCATCCTCCAAAATACGGACAAACCCATCTGGACCTTTTCCTCCCCGGAACAGGACATTTACAAAATGTTCGAAATGATCAAAATCGCATTCGGGGAAGGCGATACCCTCTTCGACACTCCGGTGACCGCGGCCCCGGTCTGCCCCCTGAGTCCGTTGAAATTTGACAAAAACGCCACGGAAACCCTCCTGGCCCATGCCCAGTTCCGCCAGCCCCTGTACATCAACTCCTGTATCCTGGCCGGGGTCTCCGGCCCCATCAGCCTCCTGGGGACGGCCACCCTCATGAATACGGAAATCCTGGCCGGAATGATTCTGGCCCAGTTGGCCGGGCCGGGAACCCCCGTGGTCTACGTCCCCGGGGCCACCGTGGCCGACATGAAATCCGGGGCCTATGTCTGCGGCTCCCCGGAATCCAACCTCATCGTCACCGCCGGCCTCCAGATGGCCCTGGAGCGCTACCGCCTCCCCACCCGGGTCATGGGCGGGCTTTCCGATGCCCGGAGTGTGGATTACCAATGCGGAGCCGAAACCATGCAGAACATGTTCATCCCCCTCATGGCCGGGGCCCATTACCTGAACAATGCCCTGGGGAACATGGACGGGCAGATGACCACATCCCTGGAAAAATTCATCCTGGATGCAGAATCCTTTGAACGGGTCCTCCGGGTCCTGGAAGGCTTCACCGGTGAAGATCGGGACATCAGCCTGGATCTCATCCAACGGGAGGCCCACCAGGGGAATTACCTCATGAATCCCTCCACCTTTGGCCGGTTCAAGGATCGGTGGCGGCCCCAGGTCACCCCCTGGCAGAGCCGGGAACAATGGGAAACCCAGGGAGCACCGGATGCGGCGGAACAGGCCCGGCTACGCTGCCGGGACATCCTGGACCGGGCATCGGAACCCCTTTTGGATGATAAAACCGACCAGGCCCTGGCCGCTTTTATTGAACGGATTTAATTGGAATTACACGGGAGTGAAACGGGTCGGCGGGAAACCGCCGGCCCGTTTTTTATTGGGTATTGACTCATTGGCCGCCCCTTGGCTTATTTGCCGACGAAGCCGGCCATCCACAGGGTGATGGGGGGATAAAAGGTGATGATCATGAGGTCAATGATGAGCACGGCCAAAAAGGGCAGCACCCGTCGGCTCACCGCCCCCATGGAATCCTGGGAAATGGAGGAGGAGACAATGAGGCAGATGCCCATGGGCGGGGTGAGCATGCCAATGGCCAGATTGGTGACCACGATGACCCCCAGCTGGATGAGGTCAATGCCCAGGG
>JAKSBM010000118.1 GCA_022361135.1 Desulfobacterales bacterium
ACAAATCGAGAGAATTCACCGAATATCAATTCCATCCGGTATTAATTTTACGGTATAACACCATAACCAAAAGACGGCATCCGTTTCGAACCTAATACTATGCATGATACTGAGTAATGATTGCCTCAGTCGGCCAGTATGCCCAACAGGCTGCTTGAGCATGCCCCTGAGATTCAAAAGGACTGCCAGCATTCCGATGCCACCCATCCCAACTATCTCCAGGTTCACCGGTATCTTTCCTGACAACAATTGAATTTAAAGGAGGCAATCCTTTTGCTGTGTCTTGATCCGAAATGTTTACAATCCAATCCACTACCTCAGCAGTATTGCCACGTCCCCAAGTTTGATTCGGGTATTGACTAAGCCATAGTTCTTTGTAAGTTATCTTTCTGTAATGATGAGTTGTGAAAATACCCCGCGCCACTTTAATTAAAATGTCTCTAACATCTTGTTCCACTTGCGTAAGCATAATAGTAAAACCCCTGAATAATAATTATGGTACGTAGAAAAGACGACTTTAAAAAGAGCATATCCCTTTACGAACCACAACGATTAACTCAATGCTCTGTAAAATTTATTCTTTAAAAGTATGACATCAAATAAACATCGAAAACACAAACTCCTAAGTTATTGAAAACAAATATCACTCAGCGCAGACTGGTATCGACTCAACCCGAAAATGCTTTCTCCCCTTGCAACCGTGTATGGGTAACCATATCGTTTCCTGTGTCTCGGTGGTTAGGGGCGGGGTGGGGTGGCCTTGCGCGGGCCGTTGCAGGGCGGCATTACAGCCCCTTAATGGAATGGAGGTGAAATCTCCAACTGTTTGAGCACCCATGGAGCGCAGTTTTGGAGATTTCCCGGAATGGAATTTAGGGGCTGTTTGACGATCCTGCCCGGACAAGAAAGGGCGCCCCACCCTGCCCCGGGTTCTGCCTCCCCTTCCCAAACGCCCAAATTTGCTTTATCTTATCCCGGTTTTACGCCGCACTGCAGAAGCCGCCCCGGTACAACCCCAAGAAAAAATTTCTGAAAGATACCCAAAGCGACAACCGACACAGCAGCATTCTGAGCAGACCATGGACCAGGCAAGCCGGCCTGGAATATGTCGGGTCAGGCCAAAGCCGTGCATGGAAAGTATGGGCACGGCATTGGGCGTAAAATAGCGCCGCGCACGCGGCAAAAAAAAGAACCAACACCAAGGAGGACCCATGACATTCACCACCTGGCTGACATTCACAGCCGCATGCATCATCTTCAGCATTGCCCCGGGCGCAGGCACGGTGGCATCCATCTCAACCTCCCTGGCCGGGGGGCTGCCCCGGGCCGTGAAGAACCTGGTGGGACTGGAGCTGGCCATGGCCGTTCACCTCCTGGTGGTCTCCCTGGGCCTGGGGGCCCTGCTGGCCTCCTCGGCCACCGCATTCACCCTGCTCAAATACCTGGGCGCGGCCTACCTGCTCTACCTGGGGGCCACCAAACTCCTCTCCGGGAAAACCGCCCGCCTGGACGCCGGAACAACAGAAGCCGTAAAAGAAATCCCCACCCGAAAACTCATTGGCCAGGGATTCCTGGTGAACATGATGAACCCAAAATCCATCCTCTTCCTGGCTGCATTTTTACCCCAATTCATTGTGCCCGGGTCGGACACCGCCCTCCAATACCTCATCCTGGGGGCCACCGTGATTCTGGTGGACGGGGCCGTGATGTTCACCTACTCGGCCATTGCCCATGCCGCCCGGCCCCATGTTTCCAGCCCGGGATTCATGAAAGCCCTGGACCGGATTTTCGGAGGACTTTTCATCCTCATCGGCCTCTCCCTGGCCCGGGCCCATCGATAAACCGGCAAAGGCCCTGGAAAAAGAATGGCATCCCCCCACCGGGGTGGTATAATAAACACTTATTTTCAATAGCCGGTGACAACCGGCCAATCATTCCACACAAGGAAAAACACATGAACAAATTACCCATTCCGGAAGGAATCGAAGGCGACGACAATGCCCAGGAAATGATCCGGGTCTGGATCGGCAACAAAGACATCCATGTTTCCATGCTCCTGGGCATGTGGGAGGAAGCCGCCAACTTTGACATTGACGAGCGGGAAGCCTGGGGGGAACTCCTGGGGGACCTCATCCGCCACATTGCCAACGGCCTGACCCAGAGCCATGACTACAATGTCCACGCTTCGGAGCGCCGCATTGCCAACGCCCTGCTCACCCACCTGGGCTATGGGGCCAACACCATCACGGGGACCATCGAGAACGCCCCGGAATCTCCGGCCGATGAGGATTAATGTCCAGCTGAACGGCCCCATGGAGACCGATGAAGTCATTGAGATCTACCGGGCCAACGCCTGGTCCTCGGCGGAAAAACCCAGCCAGCTCATGGCCGCCCTGAACAACTCCCACACCCGGGTCACGGCCCGGCTGGAGGACGGACGCCTCATCGGCCTGGGCAATGCCATTTCCGACGGCCACCTGGTGGTCTACTACCCCCACATGCTGGTCCACCCCGACCACCAGGGCAAGGGGGTGGGCCGGATGATGATGGAAGCCATGCAGGAAAAGTATGGGGAGTTCCACCAGCAGATGCTCACCGCCGACGGAGATGCGGTCCGTTTTTATGAAACCCTGGGATTTGAACGGGCCGGCCGCACCGAGCCCATGTGGATTTACAGCGGCAACGACCACTGATCCGATTCCATAATGATTTGTCCCAAGGGGCGAAGCCAAACCATTGCCCCGTCCCCGGCCCGGTTCCCACCGGGCCCGGCCTTCCCCTGCCACCCGTCCGGCCATGGACCACATCAATCCATCCCCTAAACGAATAAAAACTCAGCGGGTTTTCCAGCGCACCACATAGCGCTGGATCAGATCTTCGAACCAGGATTTCTGGGGGGAAACATGGAGGGCGCTGTAACTGTCGGCGCTGAAATAGGTCTTGAGGAAACTCTTGTGATCCGGGGCGGCCATGGCCAGGATGATGAGGATAAAATAGACGGCAAAGGTGGACTTGATGTCCCGGGCCGATCCGAATTTAAAGGCGGTCCCGGCGGATTTTTTTGGATTTTTCCCGGATAGATTCAAGCTCACGAACTCATCCAAGGCCAGGTGAAGCAAGAACCCGCCGGAGATGAAGGTGCCGGCCATCCACACCGTGGCCAGGGAAAAATTAAAACAATGGTAGAGGATGAGGACGGTGAGCAGGCCGAAGAGGGCCGAGGCCGGGACCGAATGGATCAACCCCCGATGCACCGTAATCCGGGTGAAAAGGGAAAAAAAGATATAATTCATCACAAAAAAACTCCCCAACCAGATCAGATAGAGCTCCAGGGCGGAGTTCCCCGACTCCTGGTGGAACATGATCAAAAAGGAGAGCACCGTGGCGATGAAGGTGAATAAAAGGCGCACCGTGAGGGAGGAATCGGAATCGATGTCCGGCAGCAGCCCCCCCACCACACCCATGACAAAGTAAAGAAGCACCTCCTGGGGGCGGACCAGGCCGGCGGCGAAAAGCAGGGTGGCCGAGGCACTGGACGCAAAACTGGACACGGTCAAATGTGTTTTGAACTCTGCCACAGCCTTGCCTTTTTCCTTCCATTCCCCGGATATCTGTTCCGTGCGGGATTCTTATGTTTTGGGTATCACCATATAAAACATGGTTTTATACTATGATTTCTCCCAAATAAAAAGGGGAAGGATATACCGACGGGTCAGAAGGTGTGGACCGAGCGGGCCGGCACCCCGAAATCCACCCGTTGGCCCGGGCCCTGGGCAGCCCCATCCAGATAATGGCCGGGCCAGGCCGCTTCAAATTCCACCCCCCGTGCCCGGAGGCGAACCCGGGTAAAAATCCCCTGCCGGGCCATCTCCACCACCTCCCCGCAAAATCGATTTTCAACGGAAGCATCGGGGGCGAACCGGATCTCCTCGGGCCGGATCCCCATCCAATTGTGGTGGGATTCCGGAGCCACCCGGGTCTGGAGGCCGATCCGGTCCAGGGCCTCCAGGGGCAGGATGTTTTTCATGCCCGTGAATTCCGCAGCAAACCGTGAACCGGGCCGATCAAAGATATCCAATGTAGGCCCCTGCTGGACCATTCTCCCCTCCCGGATCAGGGCGGCCCGGTTGGCCAGGTAGACCACGTCGTTGAAATCGTGGGAAACCATGACCAGGGTCATGTCCAATTCCCGGTGGATGGTTTTCAACAGGGCCTTGGCTTCGTCCCGGAAAACCGGATCCAGGGCGGAGAGGGGTTCGTCCAGGAGGAGAACCCGGGGATTCAAAATCAGGGATCGGGCCAGGGCCGTGCGCTGCTTTTCCCCGCCGCTGAGGGTGGCCGGTTTCCGTTTGAGAATCCGTTCCAGCCCCAGCACAGAAACCAGGCGGTCCAACCGGTTCTTCACCTCGGTTTTGGCAATGCGGTGGTATCGGGTGCCGTAGCAGATGTTCTGGGTGACATCCAGATGGGGGAAAAGGGCAAAGTCCTGGTAGACCATGGCCAGGGGACGCTTTTCCACGGCCAGCCGGGTGATCTCCCGGTCCTTGAAAAAGATCTGCCCCCGGGTCAGGGGCATGAGCCCCATGAGTCCTTCCAAAATCAAGGATTTTCCCGACCCCGTGGGGCCAATGAGGGCAAAGAAATCCCCGGCCCGAATCTCCAGCTGGATATCTTCCAGGCGGAAGCCGGGCAGGTGAATGTGCATGTGGTCGAGACGAATCATGGGCGGCTCAAATGGATGGAGCGGGAAAGCATCCGCAATAGGACAAAGATGCCCAATGAAATGAAAATCAGCCAGACGGCCACGGGCTGGGAGTATTTCAATCCATAGGCGGTGAAACGTTCATAGATGAGCACCGGGGCGGTCATGGGATGGTAGGCCACGATGACAATGGCCCCGAACTCGGAGATCCCCCGGGCCGTGGACATGACCACCCCCAGGACCATGTGGCGCCAGGTCAGGGGCAGGGTAATCCGGCAGAAGGTGGCCAGGGCCCCGGCACCCAGGGTGCGGGAGGCCTTTTCCAGGCGCAGGGGCACCCCCTCAAAACCGGCCTTGGCCGTGTTGATGTAAAAGGGAAGCCCCACAAAAAGAAGGACGCAGATGATCCCGGTGCAACTGCCCATGATCTCAATACCCATGCGGGCAAGGGCCCGGCCCAGGGGATGGTTCCGCCCGGCCAGGCTGAGGATGGCAATGCCCACCACGGGGTGGGGAATCATGATGGGCAGATCAATGATCCCCTCCACCAAGCGCTTGCCCGGGAAACTTTTCCGGGCCAAGAGGTAGGCCAGGGGCGTGCCCAGGCCAAAGGCCAGACACCCCGCCCCCAGGGAGAGGCCCAGGGACCGGGCAATGGCAGACACCACCTCCCGGTCCTCCAGGGTTTCCATGAGCATGGCCCAACTGGGTTGGCTGGTCATGTTCACCAGGGGCAGGGTGAGCAACAGGATCAGGGGCAGGCTGAGGCAGAGGAAAAGCCAGCCCATGGCATCCATTTTCCCCATGTCCTAGTTTTTCACCTCACACAGGTCGGCAACGGCCGGAGGCAAAACCTTGAGCACCCCACCATCGGTCACCCGACAGGGGATGAAGGGGGGTTGGCCCATGTCGCTGAGCACCTTCAACCCATGGTCCGGTGAAAGGAGAAAGGCCAGAAAGGCCTGGGCAGCTTCGGGGTTGGGGCTGTCTTTCACCAGAGTGATCCCATAGGTACAGGATTTGCCGGTGCGGGTGATGAAGGTGTTGGGCTTCTTTCCGGTCACCTGAACCTGGGCCTGCTTGTAATAGTCGTCGTATTGATAGTTGCCCAGGTTGATGTGGTCGTCCAGGGTGAGGTATTTCAACCCGTGCTGGATGGCCACACTCAGGTATTCCCAGGCATAGTCCATGTGACCGGTCTTAAGCAGGTTCACCAACTCCACGGACTTGGGCCGGACATTTTTTTGGGGCCGATTGTCCAGCAGGCGCTGGTAAAGGCCGGGTTTATTGTGAAATTTCTCGGCCAGCTGGAGGACCATGAGGCTGCGGTAACCGCAGGGGTCAAGGTTGGGATCGGAATGGCCCCAGACCACATCCTTTTCCTGGAGGATCTTATACCAATTCTCCCGGTTCACCCGGTCTGCACCCCGACTCTGGCCGGTGTAACAGAGGACCAATTGGTTGGAAGCAAAACGAATATTCCAGTCGGCACACTTGGGAATGAGGGTGTTGTCAATGACCTTGTAGTCGGCCGATGCCATGATGTCGGCGGGCTTCCCCACCTCGGAGATCATCCGGGCCATCTTGGTGCTTCCCCCGGCCTCACGCAGGATGTCCACACCGGGATTCCGGGCTTCAAATGCGGCTTCAATGGCCTTAAAGGGGACGGTGAGGCTGCCGGCGTGGAAGATCCGGACCTTGCCCGAAGGGCCGGCCAGACTGGTTCCGGGCAGGGAGAGGACCGCCGCCAGGGCCAGGGATAAGAGTATTTTTATTACGTGTTTCATCATTCCTCCATCAGGGTTGATTTGGGTTGGTATTATCCATTGCACCCGGGGTGCGAACCCAGAATGAGCAATTTACATACCAATACCAACCCAAACCATCCAATTATCACCCATGGGTTATCCCCCTCCCCGTCCCCCTTGGATCCGGCCACCTTCCATCCCCCCGGACCGAGTTCCCCGGGCCATGGACAGACCAACGCAAAAATGCAACAACGGGGCACCTTGACCGAATCAAAACCGCGACCCCGGAGGACAACCACTGGAACCATGGCGGTTCCCCAAAATATGTTCCGAAACCATGGACAAAATTTGCCATGAATCCGGGCCATCCCATCCATGGGGTTTGCCCCCATTCAATGGGAAAATGAATTGGAGAATCACCCCATGTTTAAGGGAAGAGCTGTCCGGGGATGCCGGTCTGGATTTTGCAACCGCTCCAAGGGACCATTTTGAAAGGAGAACCCATGAGTAATTTGGATGATTTCCTGGACCAGCTCCAGGACGATATATTTGACGAGGCCCGGGAAGCCCTGGGAGAGAAAGGATTTCACCGCTGGAGAAACCCCAGATACGTGGGCCGCATGGCAGATGCCCACGGCAGGGGCAAGGTGCTGGGGGAATGCGGGGACACCATGGAGATTTACCTGAAATTTAAAGGGGGCAAGGTCTCCGACGCCTCCTATTTCACCGACGGCTGTGCCTCCTCGGGGATTGCCGGTTCATTCGGGGCCGAGATCACCCTGGGCAAAACCCCGGAGGAACTCACCGACATCACCGGGGACCATGTCCTGGCGGCCGTGGGCAAACTCCCGGAGGATGACCAGCATTGCGCCGGCCTGGCCGCCCGGACCATCCAGGCCGCCCTGGACGATTACATGGGGAATCTGGTGAAGAAGGAGGCCCCATGATCATTGAGCTGGACCTGTCCCGCCATTGCATTGAAACCGCATCCAAACTCAAGCGGGAAGCCCTGGTCCGGGCCTGCCTCAAATCCCCGGACCGGGGAATGGAGGTCCAGATCCAGGCCCTGACCCATTTTCTGGAACATGGGGATTTCCAGCACCTCCGCAGTGCCATGGCCAAGCAAACCCCGGACGAGCAGCGGGCCGTCCTCATCTTCCAGGACATCCTCCACGCCCCGGAACGACTCCAGATCCGCCGGGGTAACCGACTCTTCCTTCCCTTTCCCCCAACGCCCTAGCCCGTCCCCCGGCTCCCGATAAAAAAAGCCCGTCTGGATGGTATTCCAGACGGGCTGATTCTCCATTGAGAAGGCCCTGCACGTTGGGCGGGCACGCAGGGATATTCCCGATTAAACAGGATGGCCGGTTGAATCCGAAGGGACCGGAGGATTGATCCGGGGACGGGCCCCGGGTATCAACCCAATCAAACTAAAGGGTGGCCCCCCGGAGGCGGATTTCCGGCAGCTTATATTAGGCCACCATGGACTTGGCCAGCT
>JAKSBM010000071.1 GCA_022361135.1 Desulfobacterales bacterium
AAAACATCAGCTCGGTGAGCTCCCAGGGCCTGTCCCAGATCAACATTGAATTTCTCTCGGGCACGGACATCGACGAGGTCCTCACCCGGGTGAAGGACAAGGTGGACGAGGCCCGCAACGAACTGCCCTCGGACCTGGAAAACGAGCCTTCGGTTTTTGAGGTGAACTTTTCGGAAATGCCCATTGTGATCTATTCCCTGGCCGGGGATGTGGGCCCCCGGCGGCTCAAGGAGATCGCAGACGATCTCAAGGACGACATCGAATCCGTTCCCGGGGTCCTGGAGGTGGAGGTCACCGGCGGCCAGGAGCGGGAAATCCGGGTGGAAGTGGACACGGACAAGCTGGCCTATTACCACATCCCCATCACCGATTTGAACTCGGCCGTGATCAGCGAAAACCAAAACACCTCGGGCGGGGCCATCACCCTGGGGGACGGCCGGTACCAGCTCAAGGTGCCCGGGGAATTTGACACCCCCGAGGAAATCCTCTCCCTGGTGGTGGCCACCCACAAGGGCAACCCCATCTACCTCAAGGATGTGGCCACGGTGGTGGACGGCATCAAGGAGGAAACCTCCAGATCCCGGCTCAACGGGGTGAACTCCATCAACATCGCAGTAAAAAAACGGCTGGGGGAAAACATCATCTTTATTTCGGAAAAGATCGATGACATCGTGGCCCAGGCCCGGCTGACCTTTCCCCGGAACACCCGGGTCACCAAGCTCATGAACAAAAGCAAGGACATCAAGGCCTCGGTGGCCGACCTGGAGAATAATATCATCTCCGGCCTCATCCTGGTGGTGGTGGTCCTTTTCCTTTTCCTGGGCTTTCGCAATGCCATGCTGGTGGGGTTGGCCATCCCCTTTTCCATGTTCCTTTCCTTTGCCGCCCTCCACGCCCTGGGCATTACCTTGAACATGGTGGTCCTCTTTGCCCTCACCCTGGCCCTGGGCATGCTGGTGGACAATGCCATCGTTATCATTGAAAACATCTTCCGCTACATGCAGCAGGGGGTTCCCCGGCTCCAGGCGGCCATGGCGGCGGCGGGGGAGGTGGCCTGGCCGGTCATCGGTTCCACCCTCACCACCCTGGCGGCCTTTTTCCCCATGATTTTCTGGCCGGGAATCATGGGGGATTTCATGAGCTATCTGCCCATTACCCTCATCATCACCCTGTCATCCTCCCTCTTTGTGGCCCTGGTGATCAACCCGGCCATGTGCGCCTTTTTCATGCGGATCAAGGCATCCAGGATG
>JAKSBM010000231.1 GCA_022361135.1 Desulfobacterales bacterium
CATGATCCCCGGGGCCGTCACCCCCTTTGCCGCCGTGAACATCCCCAAGGACCGGGAGGTGAGAATCATTCTGGACGAAGAAATGATGAAAAACGATCTGCTCAACTTCCACCCCCTGGTGAACACGGCCACCACCACCATTAAGGCCGGGGACCTGGTGAAATTCCTGGAGCATGTGGGTCAGGCCCCCGAAATCATCCAATTGTAACCCATTTGCCGACTGAGACGGGTCGGCCCAGGCCGAATTTGACACCAGTCCCATTGGAGCCGCCCAATTTTTTTTTGGGGGGGGCACCAGCCTCAACCCTGGCTGCATCCCCCCCAAGATCATCCGCCGCTCGGCCCGGCTTCCGGGCATCCCCTTTAACTGGGAACCGATCCTCTCCCAGCCCTTGTCATGAATCCGGACCATCTGCCCCCATCCATGGTGATCATCGGCGGGGCAGCATTGGCTGTGGGTTTCCCCTTATTCCCAATGAAACCGGGTACAAGGTGACGGTGGGGGAAACCCTTGACCATCCATCGGTTAGCCGATACCATCCATGCCCACCCCAGGGTTTCCAAAATCCCGATGGAAACGGCATGGAAGGCATGGGGACAGGCCCTCCAGGCCTGGTATTTAACCCCAATAGAAATGAGGAATGAAAACATGCTGAACCATATAGTTATGTGGCGGTTCAAGGAAGATGCCGCCGGAAAGACCAAAGCCGAAAACATGGCCACCTTTAAATCCATGCTGGAAAACCTGGTGGGCAAAATCGATGAAATCGTCAGTCTGGAAGTGGGCACCAATGTCATTGAAAGCGAAACCGCCTCCGACCTGGTCCTCAACTCCCGGTTTAAAAACCTGGATGACCTGAACAGCTACAACTCCCATCCCGAACACCAGAAGGTATTGGCATTCGGCAAGGAAGTCATTGCAGAACGCCGGGCCGTGGACTACGAAATCTAATCCAAATCCATTGTCCAAGCCCGGAACCCCCTACCTCCAGGGCAAAATAACACGGCCGCCGACGGTATCCTGCCGGCGGCCTTCCTTTCTTTTTTCTTCACAGGGCCATTGAAAATACAACCAATGTCCCATGGTCACCCCTCCCAATTGGCCTTATCATTATCCCAATAAGTTTGAGACATTTTTGTTATAAAAAACGAACCATTCAGAAAAAGCCAAACCTGTTGTGAAGCAGGGACGGAAAATCACGGGTCTTTCGATAATAAAGACAGCCGTGTTGCCTGAAAGCAACACGGCTGTCTTTTTTTTGGGAAGAGTAACCATGAAGAACATATTTTTATCCCCCCGTATCACCCTGGTTTCCGGCGTTGGCCCACGGGCCAATGCAGCATTCATCCCCGACGACATCACCGTGACCCTGCCCCCGGGTGCCAGGGCAGCAATGGCACCCATTCCCGAACCCGGAACCATGCTTTTTATGGGCTGTGGCACCATGGGCCTGGCCGACATGGGACGGAAACGGTTCCAAACCTAAGATTCCACGCCCCGGAACAGGGATTGCCTTTCCGGGGATTTATATAATTGCAACACCCTTAAATAACATTACCCTACCTCCAGGGCAGGATCTTCGGATCCTGCCCTTTTTTTCGGGCGTATCCCGGGAGTTTAGTCCCAAGGGTACCATTGACCGCCCCAGCCCCCATATGACGGTCTCCAAAATATCTTCCCACCCCCTGGGCAAAGTTTACGATTCATCCGAGCAATCCCATGTATGGGGTTTGGCCCCATTCAATGGGGGCATTATTTTAAACTTGCCAATCATACCCGGTAAATCAGGTGATGGCGGATTGGGAGAAAAACCTTCAAATCAAATGGGAAAAACCCCATTCATCGAAACGTTATTTTGAGAGCCGCTATATAAAGAGGATGGGGAGAATGCATACCCAGGGGGGCAAATCCCAAAGCGCAGATTCCCATAAGATGTCCAGCCACACCAGCAAAGCAGGGGGCTTCAGTCAAAGAAGCGGCCCACCATGCCTCCAGATTCACCCGGACCAGCCCCAAGGATTCGGTGGAAAAGAATAAAATCGACACAAGGGCTTGTAAATACGACAAATGTCCGATGGCGCCATCTATCTCAAGCATTACATTATTCTAACAATTCAGAAAAAGATTTCTCAATTTATTGAAAAATCAAAATCAGAAAAAGCCAAACCCATCGCGAGGTGGGGACGGAAAGCCAAGGGCCTTAATTTAAGACAGCCGGTTGCCTGAATATATGAAGCAACACGGCTTGTTTAATTTAAGGAGAATACCATGAAATCCAAACTTTTAATTCTTTTATGCACCATTGCCTTGGCCATCGGCATTTTCAGCATAAACCCGGTTTCGGCAGCCCCCGTGCCGTACGACATCGGCCATATCACCGATTTTTTAGATGACGACACCTATTTCAACGATTACGAACACCTGGACAATATCGATTTTTCAGGGACCTGGAATTACACGGTCATCGGATATGAATCCAGCCATCGCAACTGGATTCACGATGGAACCGGTATCACTTATATGGGATACACCTTTCCCTTAACCACATTTTCCACTTCCTCCACCAGCACCTTCGGCACCTTTGACACGGTGAACTTTGACACCGACAACCTCTACTTCCAGGACACCAACGGTCCCTATGGCGTGGCCCTGGACTATTATGTTCACAACAATTTCTTCGAAGTTTTCCGCCTCACCGAAGCCTCGGAAAACCTCGACTACCTGGCCACCCCCATCACCCTGCCCGAGGGGGCCATCATTGTCGGCTTCAATGACAATGGTTTCTCCCCCCGCATCGGTGATGCCGACTTTGACGACATCATTGTGGCCTTAACCCCCGGGGAGGACGCGGCCATCAGCCCCATCCCCGAACCCGGAACCATGCTCCTTCTGGGCTGCGGCCTCATGGGCCTGGCCGGCATGGGCCGGAGACGCTTTACCCAG
The DNA here is from genome assembly GCA_022361135.1 of Desulfobacterales bacterium. Next base: position 2,945 of record JAKSBM010000231.1, read on the forward strand.
GAATAAACACCCCGGGCGGGTTTAACCCCGCCCCCCATATCATCACCGGATCCGGCCTTTGCCGGATCCTCCCAAGCAGGGCTTCGGCCCTGCTTTTTTCGTTTTATCCCCCCTAGCTTAAAAATCGCCTGAAAATTCCATGCCAATGTTTAATCCTGGATCCATCCGTGGGGTTTCAAGGTGAAATCCTCCCGATTTTATTCAGGTTTTATCCCGGATTACTCACAAGTTTCTAACAGAATGGGTATACGACAAACGGCGGATGGCAAATGATTTCCCCCTCCCTTAACTTAGTTCCATAATTCAGCAAAAATTTTCCGACCCATCGGAAACCAATATCAGAAAAAGCCAAATCCACTGTGAAGTGGAGACGGAAAGCCAAGGATCTTAAATGAAGACAGCCGGGTTGCCTGAGAGTTAAAAGCAACACGGCTTGTTTAATTTAAGGAGAGGCAAAAATGAAACACAACATATTAACCATCATATGCATCACCGCCCTGGCCATGGGCATCTTCAGCACAACCCCGGTATGGGCAGCCCGGCTGCCCTACAGCATCACCAGCATTAACGATTTTTTAAACGACGACACCTATTTCAATGATTACGAGCATCTGGACAACATTGATTTTTCAGGGAGCTGGGACTACACGGTCATCGGATACGAATCCAGGCATTGGAACTGGATCCGGGAGGGGGGAAACACCACCTTCGCCACGTGGAACCGAGGGGCTTTCGGCACCTTTAATACCGTGGATTTTGATACCAGCGATCTCTACTTCCAAGATTACGACGGCCCCTTCAACATAGGCCTGAACCCCTATGTCCACAATAATTTCTTTGAAATATTTCGGCTTACCGAAGCTTCGGAAAGCCTTTCATACCTGGCCACTCCCGTGACCCTCCCCGTGGGGACCGTCATCGTGGGTTTCAACGACAACGGCTTTGACCCCCGGGTGGGGGACGCCGATTTCGACGATATCATCGTGGCCTTAACCCCGGGTGAAGACGGAACCCTCACCCCCATTCCCGAACCCGGCACCCTGCTTCTTCTGGGCTGCGGCCTCATGGGATTGGCCGGGGTCGGCAGAAAGCGGTTCCAAACCCCATGACAAAAACCACCAGGGTGGGCCAGCCCCACCCCATTTATATAACCCGATAAACCTGAACCCAACCATTAACCCTAACCCATTGGCAAATTACCATTCCATCAACCTTTAAAAATGCAACAATGAAGCCTTAACTTTACACCCATTTAACCCGTAATTCGAAATACACACTATGATTAACCCAAAGGCAGGGCCCAAGCCCTGCCTTTTTTCGTGGAAAATGCCACGGCTCCTCCCATTGCCGGGACAATTTTAAGGGCGGTCCCCCCGATTCACCCCCGGCCCACCCCAAAATGCCTTCCGATTTCACAAAAGACAGCCCCACCCTAACCCAAAGGAATTATGCCAATTCATCACAAAACTATAACAGAGCCGGTATACGACAAATGGCCGATGGTAAACCGGCCCAATCAACCCTAACTTATTACCATGATTTCAAGACATCCCATCCTGGGACTTGAAACATCAAGTCAGAAAAAGCCAAACCCATTGTGAAGTGGGGACGGAAAGCCTAAGGAACTTAAGATAAGTCAGCCGGGTTACCTGAAACGAGGTAACTCGGTTTGTTTATTTTAAGGAGATAACCAATGAAAAAATATATATTAAACAGCATCTTCGTCCTTGCCATGGCCCTGGCAATTTTCGCCGCTCCGGCGGCACAGGCAAACAGCCTACCCTATGTCATTGATCACATTGATGATTTTTTAGGGGATACCACCTATTTCAACGGGTATGAACACCTGGACGACATCAGCTTTTCAGGCCGCTGGCATTACACGGCCATCGCCTTTGAAGCCGGCCACACCAATTGGATCCACGAAGGGACAGGGACTCCCAACACCTTCACCACGGCGGACACCTCCAATTTCGGGGCATACAATTACATCAACTTTGATTCGTCCAACCTCTATTTCCAGGATGACGGCGGCCCCTATAATGTGGTCTTCAACCCCTATGTCCACAACAATTTCTTTGAGGTTTTCCGCCTCACGGCCGCATCCAATGCATTGAATTTTCTCCCCGGCGCACCGGTGGAAGATGCAGAACTGAATCCCTACGGTACCGGCTCCCTAAGCCTGCCTTCGGGAACCATTATCGTGGGATTTAACGACAACGGCTTTGGTCCCCGCATCGGCGATGCCGACTTTGACGACATCATCATCGCCTTAACCCCCTTGGGCGGGGGAGCCATTGCCACTGTCCCCGAACCCGGCACCATGGTTCTCCTGGGCTGCGGCCTCATGGGTCTGGCCGGAGTCGGCCGGAGACGCTTCCAACGGTCATAACCCCCACCGGGCGGTACCGCCCGGTTTTACATAACCCGGCCGGCGAACCTTGCCGGCCCCAAATGCCGCTGGATTCCGGCCTCTCCACCGGAATCCATCATAGGGGCAGGGCTGCCGGGCCCTGCCCTTTTCATTTACCGCAAAACCCCGGCCCATCCCCCCCCGCCCACCGGTTTCCCCCACTTGCCTTTTCCCATTTTTTCATTTAGTCTGGCCTCCAAAACCACAACTCTGAGCCAGTCAAAGGAAGCCCATGCGCACCTATCCGGACACCCTTGTAAAAATCATCGAAACCAGCGGATTGAATATCAATCAGATTTCCAAAATGTCCGGCATATCCAACACCTACCTCACCAAATTGGTGAAGCAGAAGATCAACCACCCGGGCAAGGATAAAATCGCCTCCATCCTCCTGGGACTCAACCACACCATTTCACGAATCAACCAAGTCCTGGCCGACTACGATTACCAGCCCCTGAACCGCCACGACATTCCACAGATTCTAAAAAACAACCGGAAACGCCGCTTTGAAGGCCGGGTCCTCCCCCATTACGATTCCATTTATTTTGAATTGGTCCTGGCGGCCCTGGAGGATTTGGGGGGGACCAAGATCATTGTATGGAGCCGTCCTTCGGCCATTTTCCTTCCCATGGACCTTTACATGGACCGGGAATTCCCCGGGGAATTACAGCCCGGCATCTATGGAGATACTGACTTTTACCGGATCTTTACCCGTGAAATCGTGGCCCAGCGCAAGGCCCTCTTCCTGGAAAACAGCCGCAGGGGCATGACCTATGAAACCTATATGTGCCGGGAATGCCTGGCCATGGGCATGGAAAACAACATCGGCGCCAAAGCCCAGGCAGACAACCCCGCCCGGGTGGACCAGGTGGCCCGATTCTATGCCAATGTGGTCTCCTTTGTCCTCAAGGCCCCGGACCAACACCGATACGGCATCATGGAGCGCTGCCCCTATTTTCAATTCCAGATCCAGGACGCCCATGGAAAAAATCCCAAGGTCAGCTTTACCAGCACCCGGAAACACGCCCGGGAAACCAAGTGGGAGGCCCCCCACATCCAGGGATTTTTCTCCAATGCCCCGGGAATCACCGACCTTTTCACCACCGAGGTGGACCATTGCCGGGAGTCCGCCCACCTGAGCCCGGAGCTCAATAGCCCCCAGGGATTCCACAATCACATCCGCAAGGGCTTTGCCTGCCATGGGGTAGAAGAAACCTTTGACCGGGCCCTGGCCGAACTCATGGCCGATCCCGAACTCCGCCTCCACTGATGGGCATCGCCCCTATCCGAAGCCAATTGACAACATCCTATCAGCCCTGAAAACGGGCCATACTCGCCTTGCATTCCCACCCCTGAACTTGGGGTTTTCATAAAAAACAGGGGCAACTTTATAAGGATTCCCCCATCCCCAACCTGGATTATCTTCATTCAAAAAAGTTTAATTTTTTTTTAAACTTAATATAAATTTTTTATTGATATAAGTATTAGTTTTGTGTTAGCCAATTAATTCTAATTTGAAAAATCAAACTGAGAATTTGGGTATGCGCACAAAAGAACAGATCCTCTCCATTGAAGATCTTAAAACTTATTTTTATTCCCGCAGGGGCGTGGCCAAGGCCGTTGACGGCGTCTCCTTCGGCCTCAACGCAGGGGAAGTGTTGGGCGTGGTCGGGGAATCCGGCTGCGGCAAAAGCGTCACCGCCCAGTCGGTGATGCAATTGGTCCCCCAGCCCCCGGGCCGCATCGTGGGCGGACACATCCGCTTCAAGGGGCAGGACCTGCTCCCCCTATCGGCCCGGGAAATGCGAAAAATCCGGGGCGCGGGAATCGCCATGATCTTCCAGGAACCCATGACCTCCCTGAATCCGGTCTACACCATCGGCGACCAGATCGCCGAGATGTTCCGGCTCCACAAGGGCATGGGGAAAAAACAGGCCCTGGAAGCGGCCGTGGACATGCTGGCCCGGGTCCAGATCCCCTCCCCCCATAAGCGGGTCCATGAATACCCCCACCAGCTCTCCGGGGGCATGCGCCAACGGGCCATGATTGCCATGGCCCTGAGCTGCGACCCGGAGGTGCTCATTGCCGACGAGCCCACCACGGCCCTGGACGTCACGGTACAGGCACAGATCCTGGACCTCATGCTCCGGCTCAAGGAGGAATACAACACCGCGGTCCAGCTCATCACCCATGATCTGGGCGTCATCGCCGAAACCGCAGACCAGGTGGTGGTCATGTATGCGGGCCAGATGGTGGAACAGGCCCCCACCGGAGAACTCTTCCGGAACACCCTCCATCCCTACACCCAGGGTCTGCTCAACTCCATCCCGGTGTTGGGCAGCCGTAAGGGAAGCGGGGATGCGGCCCCATTGTCGGAAATCAAAGGAATGATCCCCTCCCTCTTTGACCTGCCCAAGGGCTGCCGGTTCTTCAACCGCTGCCCCCATTGCATGGACATCTGCAAGACCCAGCCCCCGGCCCTGGAGGACAAGGGCAGCGCCCACGCCGTCCGGTGCTGGCTCCACAATAGGAAATAAATATGGATAAACCGATCATCACCGCCGATCCCCTGCTGGAAGCCCGTGACCTTAAGGTCCACTTCCCCGTGAAAAAGGGGCTGCTGGCCCGCACCGTGGGCAAGGTCCATGCCGTGGACGGCATCAGCTTTGACCTGAAGGCCGGAGAAACCCTGGGGATTGTGGGGGAATCCGGCTGCGGCAAAACCACGGCCGGCATGGCCCTCATGCGCCTGACACCCCCCACCGCGGGACAGGTCTTCTGGCAGGGCGAGGACATGGCCCTGTGCAGCCCGGGCCGCATGCGGGCCCTGCGCCGGGAAATGCAGCTCATTTTCCAGGATCCCTACTCTTCTTTGAATCCCCGCATGACCATTGGCCAGATCCTCTCGGACCCCCTGGACATCCACCGGATGTACACGGGCAAAAAACGGCGGGAACGGTTGGAATTCCTCATGGAAACCGTGGGGCTGTCCCCCTCGGTGGCCGACCGCTACCCCCATGAATTCTCCGGGGGACAGCGCCAGCGCATCGGCATTGCCCGGGCCCTGGCCCTGGATCCCACCCTCATCATCGGGGATGAGCCGGTCTCGGCCCTGGACGTGTCCATCCAGGCCCAGATCATCAACCTGCTGGTCAAACTGAAACGGGAATTCATCCTCTCTTTGATCATCATTTCCCACGACCTGGCCGTGGTGGAGCACATCTGTGACCGCATCATCGTCATGTACCTGGGCAAGATTATTGAATCGGCAGACTACGCCTCCCTCTATGCAGATCCCAAGCACCCCTACACCCGGACCCTGCTCTCGGCCGTACCCGTGCCCAACCCGGACCGGGCCAAAAAACGGATTATTTTAAAGGGAGACCTGCCCAGCCCCATCAACCCGCCCTCGGGATGCCGGTTCCACACCCGCTGTCCCGATTGCATGGATATTTGTAAACATCAGGAACCCCGGATGACGCAGTTCAGCCCCACCCATGGTGCCGCCTGCCACCTCTACAATTAGAGGCATCCAGATCCCATTACCCCCAAAAGGAGGACCCATGAGAAACAAACTTGTAAGACTGGCCGTTACACTGGCCTTTCTGGCCCTGCCGTCCATGGCCCTGGCCAAGGCCGACCTGGTCATTGCCGTTGATGCACCCCCCAAGAGTATGAATCCCCATTCCTACAACTCCGACGCCAACTTCTCCTACATGTCCAACTTTTTTGACGGACTGCTCCAGAGACCGGCCCCGGAGGGCAAACTCTACCCGGCCCTGGCCACATCCTGGGAAAGACAGGATGCCCTGACCTGGAAGTTCACCCTGCGCCGGGGTGTGAAATTCCACAACGGCAACGACTTCAATGCCGATGACGTGAAGTTCACCTTTGAACGCATGAAAGATCCCAAATTCTCCAAATTCCTGAACCTGGCCAACTCCATTGCCGCCATTGAAACCCCGGATGCCCATACCGTCATCTTCAAAACCCACAAACCCGTGCCCTGGTTCGCCGAAACCATGCACCAGAACTTCATCGTGGATAAGGAATCCACGGAAAACCGGGATTCCGGGGATTACAACACCCGCCCCGTGGGCACCGGTGCCTATAAATTCGTGGAATGGGTCAAGGGTTCCTATATTAAAATGGAGGCCAATGAAGACTATTGGGAAGGGGCACCCAAGTATAAAAGTGTTGAAATCAAGCCCATCACCCAGGCATCCACCCGGTTTGCCGCCATTGCCGCCCGCCAGGCCGACATCCTCACCGGTGTCCCCGTGACCCTCATTGACCGGATCAAAAAGAATCCCGCCATTGAGATTGTCTCCCGCCCGGCCCGCCGCTGCATCTACATGGATCTGGGCAAAAAGGAAGGCACCCCCTTTGCCGACATCCGGGTCAGAAAAGCCATTGCCATGGCCATCAATGAAGATGAAATCATCAAAACCGTCATGCACGGCCAGGCCACCCCGGCGGCCCAGGTCCCGGACGAAGCCACCATCGGCTACGATCCTTCCCTGAAACGCCTGCCCTACGATCCTGCAGCAGCCAAGGCCCTGCTCAAGGAAGCCGGATACGAAAATGGATTTGAAATCACCATCGCCGGCCCCAACGATCGTTACATCAACGACAAGGCCATCTGCGAAGCCGTGGCCAAATACCTGGCCAAGATCGGCCTCAAGGTCAGCCTGGACGTAAAACCCAAGTCCATCTTCTTTGAAGAGCTCACCTCACACAAGCACAACTTCTACCTCATCGGATGGATGGACGGATCCTACGACTTTGGCCGCTCCGCCAACATGCTCCTCCACACCCCGGATGCGGACAAGGGCATGGGCACCTACAACGGCGCCATGTACTCCGACGCTGAAATCGACGCCGGTATTGCCGCCTCTTCGGCCATCCTGGACCGGGGAGAACGGGAAGCCGCCCTCCAGGCCATCAATAAAAAAAGTGTGGAAGACATTGCCTGGATCCCCCTGCACTACCAGCAGGATGTCTATGCCGTGTCCAAGGCCGCCAAGGTGAATTTCACCCCCCGGCCCGACCGGTGGATGGTGGTCAAGGAAATGAAGTAACCCGATTTTCCAGACCATTTGCACCGGCAGTCGACTCTCCTGCCGGTGCAAATTCATCCGTGAAATATTCGGTTTTTATAACCCCAAACTCCGGGTCCGGCCCCATGGCCCACTCCGGAACGAAAACGGAAACAACACCGTGGCAAGATATATTCTCCAAAGATTAATCCAGGGCATCATGGTCCTGCTGGCCGTCTCCTTTATCTGCTTTATTCTCTTCCGGTTCACCGGAGACCCGGTCCTGATGCTGGCGGGCAAATACGCCACCCAGCAGGAACGGGAGCAGGTCCGCATCGCCTACGGCCTGGACAAACCCTTTTACGTCCAATACGCCAACTTCCTGGGCAATGCCCTGAAGGGGGATTTCGGCAAATCCTATATTTCCCAGGTGGACGCCCTGGACACCATCCTGGAGCGTTTCCCCGCCACCTTTGAGCTGGCCCTCACCGCCATTGCCATCTCCCTGTTCTTCGGGGTCTTTTTCGGGGTGGTGGTCTCGCTGAAACCCGATGGGTTTCTGTCACGGATCATCATGGCCGGAAGTCTGGGGGGCATTTCCGTGCCCACCTTCCTCATGGGCATCCTCTGGGTCATGCTCTTTGCCGTTTACCTGGAATGGCTCCCCCCCTTCGGCCGGGGAGATACACTGACCATCGGCTCCTGGCGTACCGGACTGCTCACCCTGGACGGGCTGAAACACATCATCATGCCCGCCCTGACCCTGGCCGGGTACCAATTGGCCGTAATCCTGCGCCTCACCCGGGCCGGCATGCGGGAAGCCCTGTCCGAGGAATACATTAAAACGGCCTGGTCCAAGGGGCTTTCCCCCTTCAAGGTCATTGTGAAGCATGCCCTGCGCAACGTCCTCATCCCCGTGGTCACCATTGCGGGCCTCAGCTTTGGGGAACTCATTGCCTTTTCCATTGTCACGGAATCCATCTTCCAATGGCCGGGCATGGGTAACCTCTTGCTGGTCTCCATCTTTGAAACGGACCAGCCGGTCATCGTCACCTATATTATGCTGGCGGCCTTTATCATTCTTTTCATCAATATTCTGGTGGACCTGCTCTACGCATGGCTGAACCCGAGAATTCAATACGACTAGGAGGAAAGATGTCACGATTTATTGATTCCAACCGGGTCCACAATTTTCTCCACGACCCCTCGGCCCTTTTGGGGGCGGCCCTGATCCTGATTTTTGCCTTCATTGCCATCTTTGCACCGCTTTTAGCGCCCATGGATCCCTATGACTTAACAAATATCGACCTGGGCAATGCCCTGCTCTCCCCGGCCTGGATGGACGGGGGCAGCTTCCATTTCCCCCTGGGCACCGACGACCAGGGCCGGGGCATCCTTTCCACCATCCTCTACGGACTGCGCACCTCCTTGCTGGTGGGGTTTACCACGGTACTCATCTCCGGCACCCTGGGTATCCTTCTGGGGCTCTTTGGCGGATACTACGGGGGATTTCTGGACAGCATGATCATGCGGGCCGCGGACACGGTATTCTCCTTTTCCACCACCCTGCTGGCCATCCTCCTTTTGGGGGTCTTTGAAAGCCGTAACATCTGGACCGTCATCTTTGCCATCTGCATTGCCGGCTGGGTGAAATATGCCCGGACCATCCGGGGCTCGGTGCTGGAGGTAAAGGAAAACGCCTATGTCACAGCAGCGGCCGCATGCGGGGCCAAGGACAGCCGGATCCTGTTCAAGCACATTCTGCCCAATGCCCTGCCCCCCATCTTTGTTCTCATGGCCGTGGACATGGCCGTGGTCATCATGCTGGAGGCCACCTTGAGCTTTCTGGGGGTGGGGGTTCCCATCACCGAACCCTCCCTGGGCATGATGATCTCCATTGGGAAAAATTATATCTACGCGGACATGTGGTGGATGG
>JAKSBM010000658.1 GCA_022361135.1 Desulfobacterales bacterium
ACCGGGTGGGGGGCAGCCAGCCCATTAATGTGGATGTGAGGGTCATTGCCACCACCAATCGAAACGCCTCGGACGCCGTTGAAAAAGGGGATTTCAGGGAAGACCTTTTCTATCGTCTCAATACCATTCCCGTGGTGTTGCCCCCCCTGCGGGACCGCATGGACGACCTGAACGAACTCAGTGATTATTTTATCCGGAAATATTGTGATATTGACGGACGCAATGTCAAAGGCCTGACAGCATCGGCCCGGGACCGGCTCATCCGCCACCCCTTTTCCGGCAATGTCCGGGAGCTTGAAAATATCATCCACAGGGCCGTATTATTGGCCATGGACGAGCGTATTGCCCCCCAGGACCTTATGTTGGGCGACGCCCCCCCGGGGGCTGCACCCGCAACACCCGCCCCGGAAGAGGCGGAACAGGCCCCGCCCGCATCCCTGAAGGAAATGGAACAGAAAATGATTTTTAAAACCCTGGATCAGACCGAAGGCAATCGGACCCATGCGGCCAAGATCCTTGGTATCAGCGTTAGAACCCTCCGCAACAAACTCAACGAATATAAATCCTCCCCTTAAAAATGATCTATTTTTTCTGATTTTCTGAAATTCGGCACGTAATTTGCTTTTTCTTTTGGGTGTGAGTGTGCAGTTTCATTACACCGTTAGATTTAAACGAGGAAGCAAATGGCAGATTCTAGAATTTTCGGATACCCCCATCAACTCATGGGAAAATCCCTGGACGTTTCCGCAAAGCGTCACAATCTGATTGCCGGAAACATCGCCAACATGGACACCATCGGATACCACCCCAGGGATCTGGATTTCCAAAAGACCCTGAAACGGGCCATGGGGGAGCAACCACCCGATTACATGGACAAAACCGATGGACGTCATCTTTCATTCAACGATGATGGGAAAAACAAAGCCCTGCTGGGCAAGGATGCCGAGTCCGTGGATATCTATCACCTGGATTCTGTGAACATTGACACGGAAATGATGCATTTGACCGAGAACAACGTCAAGTATCGGACCACCACGGAATTGCTGCTCAGGAAAATGAAAATGCTCAATTATTCCATTGATGAGGGAGGTAAATAATCCATGGATTTACTCAATGCCAGCCGCATCAGCGGTACGGCCCTATCCGCCCACAGAACCAAGTTGAATGTCATTGCATCCAACCTGGCCAATGTGGACACCACCCGGACCGAGGACGGGGGCCCATACCGCCGAAAAATGGTCGTCTTCAAGGGGGACGACATTGATAATTTCCAAAGTGTTCTGGAACAAAAAGCCGCCAAGAATAGGGTGGGGGGAATCGAACTCAGCCCCATAGAATTCGATGGGGATCAGAAGCCGGATAAAGGCGAAGGGGTCACCGTGGACGAGATCGTGGAATCCCAGAACGATTTTCGCATGGTTCACAACCCGGCCCACCCCGATGCCGATCCCGAAACCGGCTATGTGAAAATGCCCAATGTGGACCACCTCACCGAAGTGGCCGACATGATGGTGACCCGGCGCAGCTATGAGGCCAGCGTCACGGCATTGTCCGTTACCAAAAATATGATTTCCAAGGCATTGGAAATCGGTAAATAAGCGAGGTTGAAATGAAAATTGACGGAATGAATTCAAAGATTTCCCTCCGGGGCGAAAGCATGGCAGACCGCATCAGCCGAAGGGATCCCAGCTTTGCCCAGCGCCTTGAGGCCGCGGTTTCCGATGTCAACGTCAAACAGCACCAGGCCGATACGGCCATTGAAAAGGTGATCAAGGGCGAGATGGGCATCCACGAAGGCATGCAGATGATGGGTAAGGCCGACACCACCCTGCGTTTGCTGGCCCAGGTCCGGAACAAGGCCATGACCGCTTATAATGAAATCATGCGCATGCAGATCTGATTCCACGTGTTGAACCATGGGTAAGAAAGAAGATGAGTTACGGAGCAGGATGGTTTTATGAACCCAGTTATTGAAAGAATAATCACCACACTGAAAGAGTTGTCCCTGACACGGAAGGTCTTGTTGGGGCTGTTTGTACTGGTTCTGGTTGCCGGATTTACCACCATGTTCATCTGGGCCAATAAAACCCAGTTCAGGGCGGCCTATACCGGCCTGACCAAACAGGATGCGGCTCAGATCGTCGGGGTGTTGAAGGAAAACAATACCCCCTATCGCCTGGCCGGCGATGGAACCACCATCCTGGTGCCCGACGAAGTGGTCTACGACGTCCGTTTGACCATGGCCAAACAGGGCATC
>JAKSBM010000977.1 GCA_022361135.1 Desulfobacterales bacterium
CCATGGTTTCCGGCCTCATCCCCATCATTCCGGCCCAGGGCGCCACCCTGTTCTTCGGTCTGATCATGGTGGCCGTGGCCTGTATCGTCATGGGTGCGGGCATCCCCACCACCCCCTGTTACATCATCCTGGCCTCCATTGCCGGCCCGGCCCTGAACAATCTGGGGGTTCCCCTGGTGGCCACCCACTTTTTTGTCTTCTACTACGGCGTTCTCGCAGACGTGACCCCGCCCGTGGCCCTGGCCGCATACGCCGGTGCCGGCATCGGCGGTGCAGACCCCATGAGAACCGGCACCACCGCCTTCCGCCTCTCCATGGGCAAGGCCCTGGTTCCCTTCATGTTCGTCTATGCCCCGTCCATGCTTTTCATTAACTTTACCTGGTCGGAGTTCACCCTGGCCATGCTGTCCGGCATCCTGGGCATCATTGCCCTGTCCGCCGCCTACATCGGTTACTTCAGAAGCCCCATCAAAATGGGGGGCAAGGTATTGCTCACCATCGGCGGCCTGCTTCTGGTTTCCAACAGCTTCACCGTCATCATGGCCGGTGCCGTGCTGGTGGGCATTGTCCTGGTTCCTAAGTTTTTGAAACCGGCTGCCCATGCTGTGAAAACGGCGGAATAAAGCAACAAAACCAAACCAATAAAAAAGGGCTGGAGATCATCACTCCAGCCCTTTTTCTTTATCCTAAACGATATGTTATTTTAATTCTTTTTTCGCCGCCTTAGAACACCTGCTCCCCCGAGAAGGCCGCTGCATAAAAGCAGTGCAGAGCCCGGTAGAGGTACGGTGGAGAACACACGAGCTCCGAGATCTTCCACCTCTCCCTGTACCAGGTCAACATAGGGATCGAATTCCAGCCCATCGGCTAGATTATAAATACTGCTGCTGCACACCACCCGGGCCCTCAACCAAAGCACATCCACACCATTTGGAATTTCATAGGTATCGGAATAAAAATAGGTGTGCCGATGGGATTCATATTTATCTCGAGCCCAAGTACCGCCATAACCAAACGCTCCGGCGTAATCGTCCTCGTTAAAATTATGCCCAGCACTAGCCGCA
>JAKSBM010000314.1 GCA_022361135.1 Desulfobacterales bacterium
GTGGAACTTCCCCCCCAGGCCTGGGTGGTAATATCTCCAGAATTCGTCAATTGCGCTCCCCAGAAACTCAGCCCGTAGGCCGTGGCCTCCAAACTGTGACCACTGGCTGAACTGCCCCCGTGGGTTTGAACCACCAGGCGGCCGGCATTGGTCGCATCCCCTGCGGTAGTATAAATCCCATAGGCCCGGGAATTGGTCACCGGGGTGCCGACACCGGGCTGGCCTCCCCGGCTGATCAAGGTCATATCTGCGGTGTTGTCCACCCGCCCGACGGTGCGAATCCCGTAGAGGAAACTCCCACTGTTGGAGGGGGAAACCTCCACCTTGAGGGTCCCGCTGTTGGCAATGCGAACATCGGCGTTATTGTTGTAAATACCGGAATACTCATAGCTCTGGAGTGTGGTCACACTCTTCTGGACGTTCAATTCCCCCGAATTGGTGAAAAGCATCACCGGGGAATAGGGAGCGGCATCGGTGATCCCCATGCCGGCATAATAGTCCAACCCGCCTGAAGTATTATGAATCACCAGGTCGGTGATGGTATCGCTGTTCTGGTTGGAAAGGGTCAAATCCGGATAGAGTTTTCCCGGTGCGGCTTGGCCCGGGGTCCCCGGCCACAGGATGATACAAGCCCCCAATGCCAGGCTGAATGCAAAGCAAATTAAAAATCGCCGGCTACCCATGTTTCTTCTCCGGAACTGAAATTCCCCCACGGCGACATTCCACACCCTGGGCAGTCCAGGCCGTGGATTTATGACATCCCGTGGGGCGAAATGATAGATAAGAATTCAGTGGTGTTGATATCGTTTAAGATCTAGGTAGTTTACCCCAGCCCGGGAAATGGGTCAAGATTGGGAAAATCGCCTCCCTCCACCATCGAAGGAGGAGATTGACCCAGGACGCCCCCTTAAAGCCAAACAGTTTAACCGTTTGATGAATCAATATTTTCCCACGGACAAATGGGCAAAGAAAGGCGAACAAACCCACCAACAGGAAATGTTGAGCGGCCTCCATCGCAAACAATTCACCAAAGGAAGTTGCCCGGGCCACCACCTCGGAATAGGATGCGGTGCGGATTCACCACCGGCGATCCCGGAACGCGACGGAGCGGATCGGGCATGTCACCCCAGGGAGAACCCCGTTCCCATGGCCGCCAATCCATGGGAATGACAAAAACGGATTGGCGGCCCACCAAGGCCGTTAAGTCCCATACACCCAATTGTCATACCGGACTAGACGGAGCGGAATTTCTGGAGTCCCATGGCCAGTCCCAAGGCTCCCAGCCCCACCAAATCGGCCCAATAGGCCGGCCAGAACAATGCCAGGGCCGCCCCCCAAAAAAGCAGGGTTTCCACCATGTCGGCCCGGCGGATGAAAAACCGCTCCAGGGCCGATGCAAAGGAGACAAGCCCCAGGGTGGTGACACAGATGGTCCAAATCACCGGTCCGTGCATGAGTTCATACCCCTCCCCCATGCCCAACAGGGGGCGGTAGGCCATGACAATGGGAATAATATAGAGCCCCTTGGCCAGCTTCCAGGACGTCAGGGCGGTTTCCATGGGATTGGCCTTGGCAATGCCCGCACCGGCAAAGCTGGCCAGGCTCACCGGCGGGGTGACGTTGGCATCCTGGCTGTACCAGAAGACGATCATATGGGCCACCATCACCGGTACCCCCATGTCCATGAGGGCGGGGCCGGCCAGGGTGGCCAACACAATGTAAGAGGCGGTCACCGGCAGTCCCATGCCCAAAACCAGGGAGGCGCCGCCAATGAGAAGGATGGCCAAAACCTTAATGCCGAAACTCAATTCCAAAACCAGGCTGGAAAATTTGAGCCCCATGCCCGTGAGGCTGACCATGCCCACGATGATCCCGGCGGCGGCACAGGCCACGGAGACCATGACCGCATTCTTGGCTCCGTTTTCAAAGGCCTGGAGTACAGAGCGAAATTGAGTGGAACAAAACCGTCCAAGGGGTTCCCGTTCCCGGCCCTGGAAATGCCAACTCACGCCATTGGCGGCCATGCTGATGGCCAGGGTGGAAACCACAGCCACAAATCCAGCCATCATGGGGGAATAGTTGGACACCAGGACATACACGAGAATCCCCACGGGGATAATGAAGTGGAGCCCCTTTTTCACCACCGACGAAATCCGGGGCAGATTTTCCCGGGGTTCCCCCTTGAGTCCATATTTCTTTGCTTCGTAATGGACGAAAACCAAAACCGTGAGGTAATACATTACGGCAGGAACCAGGGCCGCCTTGATGATGGTCAGATAGGAGGTGTTGGTGAATTCCGCCATGAGAAAGGCCCCGGCTCCCATGATGGGCGGCATGAGCTGCCCCCCGGTGGAGGCAGTGGCCTCAATGGCCCCGGCCACATGGGGCCGGTATCCCACCTTCTTCATCATGGGAATGGTGAATGACCCCGTGGCCACCACATTGCCCACGGCCGATCCCGACACAGACCCCATGAACCCCGAGGCCACCACCGAGGCCTTGGCCGGCCCACCGGCGAATCGCCCGGTGAGGGCATAGGCCATATCGATGAAAAAGGCTCCCCCGCCGGTGGATTCCAAAATGGCCCCAAAAAGCACAAAGACAAAAACAAAGGTGGCGGCCACCCCGATGGGCAAACCGAAAATCCCCTCTGTGGTGAGCCAGAGTGTGGTGGTGATCCGTTCGACGGAATACCCCTTGTGGATGATGAGTTCGGGCATATAGGGGCCGTAGAAGGCATAGGCCAGGGCGGCCACACAGATCCCGGCCATGACATTGCCGATGACCCGCCTGCAGGCCTCCAGGACCAGCAAAGTCCCCAGGGCGGAAACCACCCGGTCATGGAAGAGCCAATCCCCCTGACGCTCGAATATGTCGGTGAGATGGATGCAGATATAGGCGGTGGTGTAAATGGAAAGAATCACCAGAATCCAGTCCAGAATCAGCCAGATGGAAAATCGCTCCTTGGAAATTCCGGGATGGATCGGCTTGAGTAAAAAAGTCAGGGTTAGAATGGCCCCCAGGTGGATGGATCGCTGGACCAGTGCCGTCAGGGCGGTGAATCCGGCCGTGTATAATTGATAAAGGCTCAGCCCCACGGCCACCACCATGACGATCTGGGCCGTCATCTTCACCAGGAGAGTCTGGACGGGAGAAGGGATTGACGGGGAATGTTCCCGGGATTCTATGCCGACGGATTCTACCATGGGTACACCTCTGGACAACTTGGATAATGGGGTTAAAGAACAGGGACACGGGAATGAAAAAATCGATGTATCCATCCCACGGGCGCCCCGGAGAACTTTACGGCTTCATGGGTATATTCCTGGGAAAGGGGGAAGGAACGCCCCCGCCAGATCAGGGTATGGTCCACGGATCCACTGCCCACCCGGAGGACAAACCTCCCCACGGGCATGTGCATGTCTTCAATGACTTCGTAGATGCCCCGGCGGACCATGCGCCCCACCCGGGGCATCTTTCCCATGCCGGCCCCGAATTTCAGATATTTTTCCTCCTCGATGAAAATCCGTCCCCGGGCATCCAGGGAATGGGTTTCCCAGATGGGGGCATTTTCAACGGAGTGGAAATACCGGATCACAAAGGGTTCCCCCGGCTCCATGGGAAGGGCCAGGATCTCCCGGCCCGATTCCACCAGGACCAGGCGAAGTTCCAATTCACCGGGTTCCAGGCTCAATGCCCGGAACCCGGCAAAAAGAAGAACAAGGAATGGGACAGCCCGGATCAGGAGCTTGAATTTACCCAAAGGGCCCAATCAGGGTCTCAGACGATCCGGCACGGCAATCCCCTTTTCCTCCAGGTATTTGATGGTGCCGGGATGGAGGGGGATCATGGCGTATTTCACCGTGTTTTCCGCCGTGGTATAGGCCGCCGAGGGATGGATCTTCTTCAGGTAATCATTGTTCTCAAACAAGGCCTTGGACAATTCATAGACCATGTTCGTATCCAGGGATTTCTGGCAGATCATCACATTCCAGACCCCCACGGTGGATACGGCCCTATCCACGCCCCGGTAAATGCCCCCGGCCACTTCCACATTGGAATAGGTGGATTTGGCCGCCAGGATTCGATCCACCTGGGCCGGGCTAAAGGGAAGGATATTGATTTCATGGGTGGTGGACAGGTCCAGGATGGATGAAGTCCCCGGCCCCACACACCAGACGCCCACATCAATGGTGCCGTCCCGCAAGGCATTGGCGCTTTCGGTGAAGGAGAGGCGACTGTCCTTGAATGAATCCAAGGGAATGTCCAATGCATTGAGCACGGCCTCGGCCATGAAATTGGTCCCGGATCCGGGGCTGCCCGTGGAAATGCTCTTCCCCGTCACCTGGTCGATGTTGGAAATCCCGCTCTTCTTCAGGGAGACCACCTGGAGCAGGTTGGGGTACATGATGGCCATGGCCAGAATATCATGCTTCTTCCCCTTGAATTTGGACAAGCCCTTGTATCCGGCCAGGGCCACATCCCCCATGACTTCGCCGATGACGGTTTCCCCCTTGTGGGCCAGTTTCACATTTTCCACACTGGCACCGGTGACCTCGGCCACGGCCCGGATACCCTTTACTTTTTTGGACCAAATCTCAGCCACTCCCCCGCCATAGGGATAATAGATGCCTCCGGTCCCGCCGGTCCCGATGCTGATAAAGGTGGTTTTGGCCTGGGCAGATCCCACAACAAAGACCATGAAAATAGCCAGTACAACGGTGATTCGTTTCATCTGCAATCCTCCATATTTAAATGTTCAATTTAATTGGCCATGGTTTTAACCAAGAGATCCACAGGGCCCGGCATCCCGGCCACACCCTTGACCGGGTAGGTAAAGGAAACGATCTTCCCGGGTTTGACCAGTCCTTTTTTCACCTTCCGGGGTAGGAGGCCGCCCACGGCCTTTCCATTGTCCAGGAAGATATTGACCTTGTACCGATGGTCGATCTGGTCAATGTTCTTCAAGGCCACCTTGAAATGAAGGGTGTCGGCCCCGTCCCACTTTTTCACAACGCAGGAAAAATCCACCAATTCGGCCTCGGGCGAAATGCTGGAATTCACCTGGCCGCAGGCAAAGGTTTCACCGGGTTTGGGTGCCAAGGTATTGCAGCCCATGCATGAAAAAACAAAAATAAAAACGATCAATAAAGAGAATTGCCCGGGAATCCGGGACTTGGAAAGACAGCGCTTCATGGAATAACTCCCCCTACGTGTTAACGGTTGAAACCTGGATTTCCCCGTCCACCCGGATTGGGCCGAAGGAGAAACCCACCATTGCCGATGGAAACCAACTTCAATTTTCTTATTTCAACTGAACCGGTGGAAAAAGATCTCATTCCACCCTGGGGGACCCTGTGCGGTCCCTGGGTTGAGGGACGTGTACACCTTTCCCTCAACCGCGAAGAATTACAAAGAATTGCTTACTATCACACTCCCATGGCCGTCAAGGCCAAAAAGGACCCCGGGACCATGGGCGGGAAAAAACAGCCTGGAGCTGTGCCCCGGATTCCCCTTTAATCCAATGCCTTGGTGAATGGCGTTAATAAGTGGGCCACGGCCTGGGCCGCCCTGGAATCCGTGGAAACCCATTCCATCACCGACAGCCCCTTGAGGGAAAACCGGGCAGCCAGCCATTGGAAAATGGGCCCCGCCTCTTCCATATCCATGCCCCCGGGGGTGGGGAATTGCTGCCCCCGGGCCCCGTCGGGTTCAAAGAAATCCAGGTCCAGATGGATGTAAAGGTTCCGACTTTTTGCCCCGGCCAGGGCGGCCATGGCCCCGTGATCACCAAGGATTTCACTGGGCGAAAATACCTTAATCCGATTTTCCGTGAGCCATTCCGATTCCGCCCCATCCAACTCCCGGATACCGGCCATGACCACTTGGGAGGGTACCAGGGAACGGGGAACCATTTCAGTCAGGGCAGCATCGCCCTCTCCCATGAGGCAGCGCAATACCATGCCGTGGAAATGGCCCGAAGGGGAGGTTTCCGGGGTATTGGAATCCCCATGGGCATCCAGCCAGAGCACGGTGAGATCCCCCTGGTATCGATGGTTCATCCAGGCCAGGGGCAGCAGATCCGATCCACAGGTCCCGCCAATGTGAAAAATTTGTTCCGGGGCATGGAGATCCAATCGGTCCCGGACCTGTCTCCCATTGGTCAAAATAGAATCCCGGCCGAGAATGCCCCGGTCCAGGCTCAAATCTTCATCCTGGGCGACGGGGATTTCCAGATAATCCCCCCGGGAAAAACAGGCCCGGGCCAATGCCCGGGCCCCGGAAAAACTGAGATTGTGCTCCCCAAAGCCCTGCCATTCCGGATTTAAAATCTTCAATGTACCCACAGCCGCCTCCTTTCCCATGTCAATTCAGAAGGCCATAGGATGGCATAGGCCCGGCACAAGAACAATGTTTTTCGACATAAACACAGCCCTTCTTTCTCCATATCCCAAAAGGAAATCGACAAACGACACCAATTTTCCACCCCATGGCGCCTCCCTAAATCATGCCCATGGACCATGGGATTGGTTTGGGATTCATCAAAAGCCCCCGTTTCACACGGGCATGGTGAAAGGATAAAAAAAATCCCCTGGAACCGGGCTCCAGGGGATTTTATCAATTGAATTTCAGCTGTGTCCTTAATCCATGGGACGGCCTTCCTCGACCCCGTGGCAGGCCACAAAACTGCCATTGTCCAGCTTATTGAGCCGGGGCACCTCGGTGCGGCAACGGTCGTCGGCATAGATGCAGCGACCGTGGAAAACACAGCCCGTGGGCAGATGGACCGGGGTGGGCACCTCCCCCTTAAGCTTAATGTGTTTGGCCTTGGTCTCCCCCACCTTGGGGATGGCCGACAACAGGGCCCGTGTATAGGGGTGGCGGGGTTCGTAAAAGAGATCCTTGGCCGAGGCCAGTTCACACAGGGTTCCCAGGTAGAGCACGGCCACCCGGGTGGAAATGTGATGGACCACGGAAAGGTCATGGGTAATAAAAAGATAGGTCAGATTCCGCTTTTCCCGCAACTCCATGAGCAGCTTCAGGATCTGGGCCTGGATGGAAACGTCCAAGGCGGACACGGGTTCGTCGGCCACGATGAACTGGGGATCCAGGATCAAGCCCCGGGCAATGGAGATCCGCTGGCGCTGCCCCCCGGAAAATTCATGGGGATATCGGGTGATCCAGGCCGGATCCACCCCCACCTGGGACATGATGTCGTCGATCTTGTCCCGGACCTCGGCACCGGTCATGGCCGGGTTATGGAACCGCAGGGGCTCCTCCAGGGTCTGGCGGACGGTTTTCCGGGGATTGAGCGAGGCATAGGGATCCTGGAAGATCATCTGCATCTTCCGGCGATAGGGCAGCCACTGGTCGTGGGAAAGGTGATCAATGCGTTCCCCCTGGTAGCGGATTTCTCCCGCATTTGGGGCATAAAGGCCCATGATCACCCGGGCCAGGGTGGACTTGCCGCAGCCGGATTCCCCCACCACGGACAGGGTTTCCCCCCTGTGCACATCCAGGGAGACATCGTTGACGGCCTTGACCGTCTTCTTTTCCAGGTGGGGTTTGCCGCCGGCAAATGAGAGCTGATCCAGAAGGCCGCCGGAGATATCAAAGTGTTTGACCACATTTTTAATGGAAACTAGGGGTGTACTCATGGTTCTCCTCTACGACTTCATGTGACAGGCAGCCAATACGCCGTTGGCCTTTTCCAACAACCGGGGCACCTCGGTCTTGCAAATGTCCTGGCAGAGCTCACATCTGGGGTTAAAGGCACATCCCGGGGGGATATCCGTAAGGGTGGGCATCATGCCGGGAATCTGCTTCAACTCTTCACCCGGGGGAATGGCACCGGGAATGGAGGCCAAAAGCCCCTGGGTATAGGGATGGGTGGGATTATGGACCACCTTGTCCGTATCTCCATACTCGATGATCTTACCCGCATACATGACCGCAATTTTTTCCGTCACCTGGGAAACCACCCCCAGGTCATGGGTGATGAGAATGAGCCCCATGTTGTCGGTTTCGCAGAGTTCCTGGAGCAGATCCATGATCTCGGCCTGGATAGTCACGTCCAGGGCCGTGGTGGGCTCGTCGGCAATGATGATATCGGGATCGGCCAAAAGGCTGATGGCAATGATGATGCGTTGGCGCATGCCCCCGGAAAGCTCATGGGGGTATTGATCCAGCCGTTGTTCCGGAGAAGGAATGTGGACCTTTTTCAATTTTTCCAGGGCAATGGCCTTGGCATCGGCCGTGGAAATCTTCCGGTGGGCCTTGAGAACCTCCACCATCTGGTCACCGATGGTGAAAACCGGATTCAGGGTCATCATGGGATCCTGGAAAATCATGGCAATGCGATTGCCCCGGATTTCCCGCATCTGGGCATCGGTGAAGGAAGAGATTTCCTGGCCCTTGAAATGGATACTGCCCCTGGAAATGAAACCAGGCTTGGAAATGAGGTTGATGATGGAAAAACCAGTTACGGATTTGCCGGCCCCGCTTTCCCCCACAATGCCGAGGCGCTCCCCCCGGTCCAGGGTAAAACTGGCGCCGTCAATGGCCGTGATATCACCGAACCGCAGGGCGAATTTGACCTCCAGGTCACGGACTTCCAATAGATGAGACATGGGCTATCCTTTATAGAGTTTGGGGTTAAGCACATCCCTGAGCCAGTCGCCCAGAAGGTTAATGACCAGGACAAAGAGCACCAGCCAAATGCCGGGGAACACCGTGATCCACCAGGCGCCGGAGAAAAAATACTCCTGGCCGGCCCGGATCAGGGAACCCAGGGAGGGCTTGGTCACGGGCATGCCCAGCCCCAGAAAGGAGAGGGCCGCCTCGGACATCACCGCATTGGCCACCTGGATGGTGGAAATAACCATGACCGAGGTCAGGGAGTTGGGCAGGATGTGGCGAAACATGATGGTCCGGCGGGGCAGGCCGATGACCCGGGCCGCCTCCACATATTCCTTATTCTTTTCCCCCATGACCGAGGCCCGGATGGTCCGGGCAAACATGGGCCAATTGGACAGACCGATGATCAGGGTCAGCAGGGGGATGGCCAGGGATTCATACTTCCCCACACCAAATAAAATCTGGAAGATGGCCCCGATGAAGATGGCCACCATGAGATAGGGAAATGAAAACTGGATATCGGCGATGCGCATGAGGATGGCATCGGTCTTCCCTCCGCTGTAACCGGCCATGAGCCCCACCACAATACCGATGGCGGCCTGGAGGGCCACGGCGCCCAGCCCGATGATGATGGAGGTCCGCAACCCGTAGAGCATGGTGGACAGCATGTCCCGGCCCTGGTTATCGGTGCCCAGTGGAAATTCCGAGGTTCCATCCTCCATCCACATGGGCGGGGTTTCGGAATTCATGATATCGATGTTGGCGGAATCATAGGGATTCATGGGGGCAATCCAGGGGGCGGTCAAGGCCAGACCCAGGAAAATCATCAAGAGCACAAAGCTGAAGACGGCCACCTTATCCCGTTTAAAACTATAGAGGAAATACGACTCTTTAAACTGCTGTAATTTCTTTTTCATTTTGTGCCTGCAACTCTCACCGTGGGATTAATAAAGCCGTAGAGGATATCCACCACGGTATTGACCATGACAAAGACACTGGCCACCACCACCAGGTAGGCGATGAGCAGTGAGATGTCGGCCCGCTGCACCGCTTCCAAAAACATGAACCCCACCCCCTGCCATTGGAAAACCAGCTCCGTGAGCAGGGTAAAGGCAAAGGCGATGCCCATCTGCACCCCGAACACCGTCACCACGGGCAGGAGGGTGTTTTTAAAGGCATGGACCATCCAGACCCGGCTGGGGGCCAACCCCTTGGCCCAGGCATATTTAATGTATTCGGTTTCCAGAACCTCCATCATCTCCGAGCGGATGAGGCGGATAAAAAGGGGCAGCATGATGGAGGCCAGGGAGATACAGGGCAGGAACAGATGCTTTAATCCATCCCAGGTAAAAAACCCACTCATCCAATAGCCATTGCCAAACAGGTCCACGGTGATGCCCCGGCCGTAGGAGGGCAGGATCTGCCAATGGACGGCAAAGAGATAGATGAGCAAAATGGCCGTCAAAAAGACGGGCATGGAGACCCCCAGGGTGGAAAAGCCCATGATAAATCGCGAAAGAATACTTCGGGGCCGAAGTGCTGAATACACCCCCAGGGGCAGGGAGACCACAATGATGATCAGGGCCGTGCCAAAAAGCAGCTCAATGGTGGCCGGGGCGTGTTTGAGGATCACTTCCACATTGGGTTTATTATAGAGAAAGGAGCGGCCCAGGTCGCCCTGGGTGACGGCGCCCTTGACGAAACGGGCATACTGGACGAAAAAGGGATCGTTGAGTCCCATTTCTTCGGCGATCTTGGCCCGTTCCGCCGGGGTGACGCGTTCGCCCACCAGGTCCCGAACGGGATCGCCAATCTGATTTTTAATGGAGAATCCCACCAGACTGATGACCAGCATGACAAGGACGGCCTGGAAGATCCTGCGTATGATAAATGCAAACATGGGTGTATTCTGCTTCCAAATTTGGCGTCGCCCCCCGGAAGACCGGAGGGCGACGAGTGTTTAACCCGAATCCTTCATGCCGGGGGACAGGGCCCGGGAGCAATGAAAATATCCAGGTGGGAATTCCATTCCGTATACCCTATTCGACAACCAGGTCGCCGAAGTAGGGGAAATTCATCACATTGAGGATGGGTTTCAGACGGACGTTGTTCTTTACACCATAGGAGAGGTTCTGCCAGTGCAGGGGGATGAAGGCAGCATCATCGTAGAGGATCTGTTCCACTTCCTTGAGCATGTCGGCCCGCTTGTCCAGATCGGTCTCGGACTGGGTGGCCAGGACAATTTCATCCACCTTGGGATTGCAGTAGCCGCTGTTGTAGTTACCATAGCCGGTTTCCTTGTTTTCACACATCATGAGGAACTCGGAAAAATTGGCAGAGTCTTCGGTGTCGGAATGCCATCCGATCATCATGATATCGGCGGCTCTGGCATCGAATTCATTCCAGTACTGGGCTTTAGGCAGGGTCTTCAGGTTGACCTTGATATTGATTTTCCCCAGCATCTGGGCCACGGCTTCGGCGATTTTCGCATCGTTGACGTAGCGGTTGTTGGGGGCCATCATGGTAATTTCAAAGCCATTTTCGTATCCCGCTTCCTTCATCAGGGCCTTGGCCTTTTTCAGATCGTAACGGGGCTTGAGGCTTTCCTTGTATCCGGCATAGCCCTTGGGCCCCTGCTGGGACGCCACAACGGCGGTACCCTTCATGATCTTTTTCACGATGCCGGCATTGTTCACGGCATGGACAATGGCCTGGCGAACCCGGAGATCCTTCAGGGCTTCAACCCGATTCTGGTTCATCTGGAAGGTGATCACCCGGCTGCCGGGGATGGCCACCAGTTTCACCTTGGCATCGCGGTCAATGCGCTTGAAATCCTGGGGGGGAACCGGAGAGATAAAGTCCACGTCTCCGGAAAGGAGGGCGGCCACACGGGTGGCATTTTCCTTGATGGGAGTGAGGACGATTTTATCAATATTTCCCGGACTTTTGGTATCCCAGTAATTTTTATTCCGCTCCATTTCCAGAACCACGCCGTGTTCCCGCTTGGTTACGATGAAGGCGCCGGTGCCGGAACAATTGTTCTGGGCAAAGGATTCGCCGATTTTTACCACGGCATCCTTGGGCTGGCCGTTTTTATCGGTGCCGGTGTAGAATTTGGAATCCATGGCAAAGAAATAGGTGGCCTGGTTCAGCAGGAGGGCATAGGGCTTCTTGGTTTTGAAATCCACGGTGTAATCATCGACAATGGTGCAGCTCTCAAAGGGTTCCAGCAGGCCCTTGAAGTCCAGGCTGGTTCTCATGCGATCGAAGGACCATTTAACGTCCTTGGCGGAAAAGGGGTTTCCGCTGTGGAAGGTGACGTCCTTTCTCAGATGGAACCGCATGGTCAGATCGTCCAGCCGTTCCCATTTGGTGGCCAGGCGGGGTTCAAAGGTGAGGTCTGAGGTCCACCGTACCAGGGGGTCGAACACCCAATGGGAGTATTGCAGCATCCCACCGGAGAGTTGAACCTGGATATCCAGAGACAGGGGATCCGCATCCAGGCCGACCTTAAAGGTCTTGGCACCGGCACTGGTGCTGAGGGATATCAGCATCATCAGGCTCAACAAAAACAACAAAACTTTTCTCATCATTTCCTCCATTAAAAGATTAAAACTATATCAAAAGGCAGGTTTTACCTTACGATATTAAGAAAAAGTTGTATTAGAGCGAAGAAAATGAAGTATCAGAAATGAAATGGTGGGTCAAGGGCAATGTGAAATTAAAAATCTAATCAAATATCTGATTTTAATAACTTTTTACAGGGACTATTCCGGGGCGATCTTCAAAAGGAGGGCATGGATATCATCTTCGGAAAAGGTTTCAACACCGGCCTTTTCCAACTTTTTCGCAGTGGCGCCCTTGCCCGGAATCAATTGTCCGGAAAAGGTGCCGTCGTAGATTTGATTTACACCGCAGGAGGGACTCTTTTCCTTGAGCAGCGCCAGGGAGATTTCCAATTGAAGCACCTGATCCAGGGCCAGGTTCGCCCCCCGTTCAAAGGCTGCTGTCACATCCTGTTTTTCACGGGTGACAATGCGATTTTTCCGAATCTCGGCCGGGGGTCTTGGAATGGCCAAACCACCCGCCACTTCCGGACAAAACGGAATCAAGTCCGCATATTTTTTCAGGGTTTCCAGGTCGGGGTGGATCAGGGGGCAGGATCTTCCATCGTATCGCACGGGCTCGCCCAAAAGGCAGGCTGAAATCAAAATCTTCTCCATGGGCAGAGTATAC
Source organism: Desulfobacterales bacterium (assembly GCA_022361135.1). The sequence goes on from JAKSBM010000314.1 coordinate 12,874, forward strand.
AAAATCCGGGGAAAATTGCAAAAATAATCATTGACTCCCCCGGGATTAAGTGTAATGAACTACTATTCATTTTCTGGCAGCCCTGAAATTCCAGGCGCAGCCGGGATATAAGAAGCACTTTTTATGCGTTTAATATTTTGTTTTTATTTGAAATAGTTTTCAACAAAATCAATATTTACATTCTTAAAAATGTAAATATTTTTAATATTATACAATGAAGAGTGATTCATTGGGTGCCCATTCCCAATGAGCTCTCCACCAAATGAGGAGGATGCACCATGGCCCAGGTAATTTCCGATCGCAGGGATATCGAGTTTGTCATGCACGAACAGCTGGAAGCTGAAACGCTGGCCAAACTCCACGACGACTATGCCGATTTCAATAAAAAGACCATAGACCTGGTCATTTCAGAGGCCAGGAACTTTGCCGTAAAAGAACTGCTTCCGGCCAATAAAGAAGGGGACGAACAGGGATGTGTCCTGGAAAACGGCAAGGTCACCACCCCGGAATCCTTTAAACGCCTCTACGAACTCTACACCGAAGGGGAATGGCTGGCCCCCACCGAAGATCCGGAATGGGGCGGCCAGGGCATGCCCAAAACCGTGGCCTCGGCCATTGCCGAATACTTCAACGGTGCCAATTTCCCCTTTATGATGTACGGGGCCCTCACCCAGGGCGCCGGCCACCTGGTGGAACACTTTGGCACCGATGAACAAAAGGACA
>JAKSBM010000387.1 GCA_022361135.1 Desulfobacterales bacterium
ATTATAATTTTTTCCAGGATGTCAGGCGGTATCAGAATCTCACCGCCAATCTGGACATCCAGGTTATCAATGTCAACGGTCGCATCGAACTCCCGCCGGATATGGTGAGAGTTCCCATTTCCAAGCTCAGTCAGGCCGAAAAAAAAGAATTTATCGAATACCTTAAAATGCGGATCACCCGGGGGGACAATATCGGATCTTCCTGGGCGTTTTTCCGTTCCCTGCAGAAAAAGCCGAAAACCCCGGTGATGGGCTTTGGTGCCAATATCGTCCACAGCGATGCCCAGGTGGGGCAGGACCGCGCAAGGGCGCTGTTGGCAAAGCTCCAGAAATCCAAGCTCAGCAGTAAGATTGGTAAAAGCCTGGTCAAGTTCATTGGGGTCACCGCATTGATTTCCGCAGTGGCATTCGGTGCCTATAAATATGGTTACAAGGAGAAACTCATTTCCCTGAAATGGTTTACCTCCTCATTTTCCACACCTGAAATGCAATTTTACGAGGATGTTTTTCCCGAGGTCTATGCCTGGAAGAGCGATGACCGTCCTTTTACCAAGAAGATTGCCGACGATTTGCTCAAGCCCGAGTATGTGCAGGGCATTTTGTCCACCATGGACCAGGAAGTCTACCAAGAGAAAAATCCTCCGGAACAGAATCGGGCCCGTCGTTTGGCCCTTTTTGTTTATTTTAATTACAACAGCGACGTGGCCAAGGCTCTGAAAAAGCATCGGGTGAAACTGGAAGGTACCGAGTTCATGCGCCTGGCCCAGATCTATTCCACTCAGCAGTCGGGATACTCCAGTAATATCTTTTATTTCAAGGTGGGCGATCTGGATCTCAAGCATTCCGAGATTTCCAGGTTTTTGACCAATAATATGATCACCTATCAGGATTACAAAAAGCTGCGGGACGTGAACGCCTTTTCCGATCTACTCCAGAAGGACGGCATCAGCTATAAGATGAAAAACTTTCTGGAGGATGTTTACACCCTCACACCCCTGCGGATCCGGGAAGCGGTGAAGAATAAAAAATGGTTCCTTCTGACACGGACCAATAAGAATAAATCCATGGATTTTGCCGCCTTTTTTAACACGGAAAATGCCACCCTGGTTCCAAAACGGGTGGGAGATGTCCTGTTGAATAAGCCCAAAACCAAGGGGATCACCTGGTATGCCCTGGACGATGCCACCGCGGAAAAGCTGAAACTCTCCACCAATGCCTTGACCTATTTTTCCAAACCCACGGGCCAGGCATTGAAGCTGGAGGTCATCGCATCCCGGATTCGAAAGCTGGGGCTTAAACCCACCAAGAGTCCGCTCCAGGTGACGGTTCACCGGGAATTGCTCATGGGCGATTCCAAGGGAAAATACGGGGTCCAATGCTATGACCCCATCACCGGACTGGTTCTGGCCAACCTCATCACCCGGTCCTCCTTTGAAAAGGAAGGCAGCGTTTCCCTGAAGCGGGATCCCATCCAGGTTAATACCACCCTGGTACAGCTTTCCAAGGATGACAGTTTTTCCGTCCAGACCATTACCATCACCCCGGGGAAAACCGGAATCATCCGGATGTTCGAACCCCAGGACAGCTTCAGGGCCTCCTTCAGCGATGGGACCAGCGCCCGGTTTGAAAAGGCCACAGGTAATTTGTTCAATCCCTTTTCCTTCATGGTTTTCAATGACAGCATCACCTTCAGCTGTAAAAACGACATCACCGACATGGTCATTGACATGGGAAAACACCGGCTTAAGATCACCAAGTCCATGGACGGAAACCACCAGATTAAAGAGATCAATTAGCAACCCAGGAGTCAAGGAGCAACACAGATAGTATGAACGCCAATCCAAACCGTTTGATGCAATTGCAGCAGGAATTGGAATCCATTGCCGATCAGCTGCAATCCGTCCCGGAATCCCATAAATCCAAGGCCCAGGGTGCCATTGATCGTTGCCTGGAATGTTTGAAAGCCGTTCCTGCTGTGGATACCCCCATTTACATCCATGTCACGGGAACAGATAAGTCTTTTAAGACCAGTTACCTGCTCGATCTTTTTGACAATGATGAGCTGAGACGCTTTGTGTCGGTCAAGCTTCGCACCACCACGGAAAACACCGCCGTACCCTGCATGGTGGAACCCAGCGACCAGGTGGACCAATTGGTTGCCGATCAGATTTCTATTTCCACGGGCAAAGCCCTGCGGGAAAATTTAAATCAGAAACAATTCAACCGCCTCTACGACCTGTCCTCCGGGGCCGATCCCGATGATTACCTCATCCGGATTCGCATTCCCGCCGATGCCACTCCCATGGAGCTGGCCGTCATCGAATACCCCGGTATCAAGGAAGGGGCCGATGCCATGGAGCGGCAAAAGGAACTCCATCTGAAGTTCCAGGAAAATATGATGGCCTGCCTGGTGAAGTTCCCCGGTGTTCTGGTGACCTGCTTCCAGCACAAGGTGGCCATTCCCCCGGGGCATCCCCTGGATGCGGTGCTGAAAAAATACGGCAATGCTTTGAAGACCGATTTTTCCCACCACAAACTCCCCCTGGTGCTTTCACTCCAGGGCGAAACCGCCATTGCCAGTTATTGCGGCAATACCAATGTGGAACAGGATATCCAGAGCGATTTCCAGAGTTACAAAGCCTTTGACACCGTGATCCAGCTGGTCAACCCCAGCAATGTGGAATACCCGGTGAATTTCTATGAACCCGGTCCCCATGTGGACCAGTGGATCAAGGGCATGTCCCGCTACCGGGATATTGATGAAATCAGGGAGCATGTGACCCTGGACGGCGGCATTTCCTGGTCCCGTCGCCTGCTCAAGGATCTTGCCACCACATCCTATATCCGGGAAGCCCTGAACAACCTCTTTTTAAAACCCTGGATGCTGGAGGCCAAGGACGTTCTGGTCCGGGCACGGGATTGCCACCACGAAATTTCCAATTTTGATGAAGTCAAGGAATTGAAGGAAAGGATGCGCCAGGCCATCCTCACGGAATCCTACCAGACCCTGAGGCAATTTTTTGAAGCAGAACTGGGATATGCCCACGACGGTATTGTCACCGATCACCAAGGGTTTTGGAATGCAGTATTTTCCCAGTACCTGGGGCAGTTCATCGATGATGCAGACCATGTCCGCGGCATTGCCGACACCATGTGGAGCGAATTGGCCGTCCGTTTGGACCCGGATAAAAAAGGCTTTTTGGGAACCCGTGAGAAGGATATCCCCTACATCATCATGAACATGGCAGAGTTTTATGTTCCCAATGCCCTGATGCGCGGGGAACATACCCAGATGGCAAGAAAGAAAGCGTAAGGAATACAACAGATGCTGTTTAATCTTTTCAAACGGAAGAAACCCGCTGTTGACGAGTTCCAGCTGGACCTTGAAAACGACGACAAACTCTACTACGAAACCATTGCCGGGCGAACCCCCAGGGATGTGAATAAGCGGGAAGAATATATCTTATTTGTGGATTTCGGATCCTATCGGACTTCAGTTCTCTGCTGGCCCTGCAGCTTTGGCCGGGACAAGATCACCGATTCCTGGAAATATGTCATCCATTCCAATGTGGACGACCAGGGGGGCTTTCCTTCGGCCTTCATCAATCCCCCCACCGGAGATGAACGGGACTTTGCCTTTGTTTCCAACATGGGCGGGGAAAACGTCTCCTCCAGCCAGATTGTGAAAAGTGCCAAATACGCCTTTGCCAGCAACTTCGCCGCATACAAGGGCAATGTTCCCCAGTTCAAACTTTACATTAAAAAGATTCTGGAAGAGAGTTTTAAATACATCACCGCCCCGGTGGAGGGCAGACCCTGGAACGGACCGGCCGTTCCCGTGATTACAGAGATCCGGGTTACGGTTCCAGACCTTTTCATTGAAAACCTCCGGGCCGGCTACAGGGAGAATATTTTCTCCGTGTGCATGGATTTTTCCAGCCATAGAAAATGGAAACATCTCTTTCCCGACAACCTGCGTCATCTGAAAAAGACCTTTGTTAATATTTCCTCCGATGAGAGCGGGGCCTGTGAACTTTATTTCCTCAACCTGATCAAACTCATGCCCTTTTGGGAACTCTCCTCCCACAAGGACCGCATCCCGGATTTGAGGGAGGCGGGCATGCTCTTTTCCCAGGATCGATTCCGGGAAATGGGGAAGAATCATCTGGAATTTGTCATCTGCCACATTGACATCGGCGGCTTGACCACGGATGCCTCCATCCTATTGGTCAACACTTACCAGGACAATGCCCTGGGCATCACCACCGCCCTGAAGCGGAAGGAATCCTTTTCCGAGAAAAAGGCCGGGGAATACTTTTCCCTTTGCTATGCCGAAGAAAGGGGCCCGGAGGATGCCGTACAGCGCATCGCCGAGACCATTGCGGCCACGCTTTCGCAGGTCGCTTTGAGTATCGATGAAGTTGCCGCGGTTGGCTTGGGCACGCCCGGTTCCATGGA
>JAKSBM010000595.1 GCA_022361135.1 Desulfobacterales bacterium
ACGGGGTAAAAATGGTGGGTGGCCCCCCATTCCCAACTTCCGTTTTTAAATTCCCAGAAATATTCCCGGTGTTCCCGGATGATTTTCACCTCCAGGGCCATTGCTGCCAGGGATTTTCCTTCCCTGTCCACCTTAATGACGTCAAATTCCGCCAGTGTGTTGGCCTCCATTTCCCCATCCCGGGCCAGGGGGCGGATGCCCACCAGGGACGGGGCCGGCCAGATCTGCCAGGATTTTTTCCGGACCACGGCCCGGCCGCTGGTGTCGTGGAGGGAGGCATTGGCCGTCACCCAATGGGGGGAGTGGATGTCCGCCTTCCATTGGTTTTCCACGGGGATCTGTCCTTTGCCTGCTTTATCCAGGCGGATCTGGTCCGTGGCATAGCTGAAATCCAGGGTGTTGTCCGGGGTTCCGAATTCATAGCCGGGGTGGGTATCGTTGAAAAGTTCCCGGGCCGGTTTGATGCGGATGAGGGCATCGGCTGGGATGTCCGAGGCCGGGGCGCCATATAGGAAGCGGCCCTCCAGATCCAGGACCAGGGTATCCTCCGGTGCCAGGATTTCCCCCTGTCCCGGGGGATTGTCCAGCTCAAAGGCCAGCCGTTCGGGCATGAAGTCGGAAACCAGGAAGGGGTATTCCCCCAGGGGGGTGCCGGCCTGGGAAAAGGCCATGCGCCATTTTCCGGTCATGGCATCCCCGGGCAGGGTGTGACGGTTGCGGAAAAATCCCCGGCCGTCCCCCTTCCAGATGAATTCATGGACCATGCGACCGTCGGGTTGGAAGACCTTTGTTTGTATGGGGAATTCCTTTGTGGGGGATCCATCCTGGTCCCGGAGCAGCCCCTGGGTGGTGACGGTTTCACCGGGGCGGTAAATGTCCCGGGGGCCGAAGACGTAGAATTCGGTCCGGCGGAAGGGGGCGACGGCGGTTTTAAATTCCGACAGGTCCAGGGCGGGCAGGTCCACGGGCAGGAGGCTGACCTGGTTATCCTTCAAGGCCACCAGGGTTTTCAGTTTGGGAAATTGCCCCTGGAGGTCGGCCTGTCCCTGTCCGTTTGTTTTCAATTGGAAGAGACGCCGGCCCTCGGCATCGTGGCCCTGGAGGGTGACCTGGGAAACCGGGCGGGCCGTTTCCAAACTCTGGACAAAAAAGGAGAGGGACTGGTCGTACTTCCGCAGGGAGAGGCCCAGGTCGGAGATGGTGAACCAGGTTCGGCTGTAATTGTAGCCATAGAGGCCCGCCCCCCGGAGGACGGCCAGGTAAATCCCCGGGGTCTTCAGGGCCTTGATCCGTTTGATGGGGAGGTTGGCCTGGGTCCGGATGTCGGGTTTGTTTTCCAGCTCCCACCGACCGGAATAGACCAGGTCGGCAATGCGGTTTAGATCTTCGCTTTCGTAGTAGTAGATCTGGTCTTCATGGGCCACCAATTCCCGGAATTCCCCCAGCTTTTCCGGCTTGATCCGGAAGAAATCGACATCGGCCCGATTGACGTTCATGGCCGTCACAGGCAGGCCCCGGGTGAGGCGGGAGGCCAGGATGAATCCCTTGCTTCCAAAGCGGATCATGGGGTTGGCGGACCGGGTGGTGACGCTGAAGGTATGGTCCTGGTCCAACTCGCCCCCGGCTTGGGATTTAATTCCTTTTTTAACTTTTATTTCGTAGGGGGTTCGGGGGGCCACATGTGTGAAATAGGCGGTGTATTGGTCCTTGGAAAGGATCCACCCCCCCGCCACGGGTTCTCCCTCGTCCGTGGCCATGGAAAAGTAGGGGGCCAGGTTCTGGCTGCCGTCCAGGGGGTGGGAAAAGGTCACCCCGATGCTGTTTTCCCCATCCACGGTTTGCTGGATGGTGTAACGGATGGTCAAAGGGATGGTTTCTTTGGGGCTTTCGGCGGCCTGGGACACCAGGGTAATGCAGAATAAAATAACCAGAATGGGGAGGCGGTGGATGAATTTCATGGATATTTCCTTGAAAATGAGTTAAATGGACACTCTGCCCGAGCCGGGACGGGATCTTGTGGCCCATATCTTATCAGAATCATTGTTGATATCAAGCCCACGGATGGTGGATTTTTTCCCCATTGAGAATGGGGGAATCGCTGGTGGGATCGGGCGGGTGGGATTTATGGATATGTCCCCGGGGCATAACCGTGTAAAATAAATGAATTTACCTCCGGTGGGAGGCGGCAAAATCATATGGCCAGAGGCTTGGCCGGATCAAGGAATATCAAGGCAGATGTACAAATATCATTTTAAACAGACCGCCCGCATGGCTGTCCCCCTGGTGGTGGGGCAGATCGGCCAGTTGGCCATGTCCGTTGTGGACAATATCATGGTGGGCCGGGTGGGGGCCGAAGCTTTGGCCGCCGCCTCCATCGGCAACGGTCTCTTCACCATTGTCATGGTCATGGGCATCGGGATTTCCATGGCCATGACCCCCCTGACGGCCGTGGCCCACGGCCGGGGGGAATATGCACGCTGCGGCACTGTCCTGCGCCAGGGATTGATGTTGAATATGGCCTGCGGCCTGCTTCTCTGCCTTCTGGCCTGGGCCGGGGCCGAGTCCATCCGATTCCTTAACCAGCCCGCGGAAATTGTGGCCCCGGCCACCCTCTATATGAAGGTCCTAGGACTGTCCATGCTTCCCATCATGCTTTTCCAGAGTTTCCGTCAATTTGCCGAAGGGGTCAGCATCCTCCGGCCGGCCATGGTCATCACCCTGGCGGCCAATGCCGTGAATTTCCTGACCAATTGGGTGTTCATCTACGGAAATCTGGGGGCCCCGGCCCTGGGCCTCACCGGGGCGGGCATCGCCACCTTTTCCTCCCGGTTTTTCATGGCATTGGCCATGATGGCCGTGGTGATGAAATCCCAAAAAATGGCCGTATTTGACCCCAGTCTTCGGTTCCGGAAGGTTGATTTTCCCCTCATGGGACGGCTGCTGAAAATTGGAATTCCCGGGGCCTGCCAATACTTTTTCGAGGTCTCGGCCTTTTCCGCCTCGGCCGTCATTGTGGGCTGGATGGGCACCGTTCCCCTGGCCGCCCACCAGGTGGCCATCAACCTGGCCTCCATCTCCTTCATGGTGGCCATGGGGATTTCTGCGGCCTCCACCATCCGGGTGGGCAATGCCGTGGGCCGGGAATCCATCCCGGATATCCGGGCGGCGGGATTTTCCGCCATCGTCCTGGTGGTGGGCTTCATGTCCCTGGCCGGCCTGGTTTTTGTCCTGGGCCGCTATGCCCTGCCCGCCCTTTACCTGGATGACATCGAGGTCATCTACACCGCCGGGGCTCTCCTCATCATTGTGGCTTTTTTCCAGATTTCAGACGGGGTCCAGGCCGTGGCCATCGGCATGCTCCGGGGTATCCCGGACATGAAGATCCCCACCCTCATCACCCTGACCGCCTATTGGATCATGGGGCTGCCCTCGGGCTATGTCCTGGCATTTTGGTGTGACCTGGGAATCTATGGGGTTTGGTGGGGGCTGCTCATCAGTTTGACCGTGTCGGCCTTGCTCATGGTGATGCGGTTCCATTTTAAAACCCGGATGGCTTTGGACAAGGCAAGGTATAGCTAAACCCCAGAAACATAATGGGTATATCTCTGGGGTTTAGTTTGCAGAAGGTTTTGATAGATTAGTTTTTTAAAAAATTAGTCGATAATCTCCAAATGCTCCAAGCTAACCCTCTTGAAGAACGAAAGTAGAGATAATCTCCTTCAGGGGACCAATGTGGCATATCATCACGGGATATATTCGTTGTAATTTGCTGTGATAGATTCTCCTTGAGATGGTAAATATAAATATCCCTACTTTGCCTCTCTACAGATTTAATATTATTGGGACGTTGTTTTACATAGGCAATGTATTGTCCAAATGGGTCTGCCTCAGGAAAAAGACAATCCATTTCGTTGTCATAGATAATCTGTGTAAGATTAGAGCCGTCAATGTCAGCTGTCCAGATGGAATAAAAACCGGTGTTTTCGTCCTTTGCTGAAAAGATGATGGTATTGTTGTCCAACCAACTAGCGTTAACTCCTTGCTTGAGCTGAGTTGGGAGCGAACCATTCCTCTTTTCGTACCAAATGAAAGGGCTGTTGTCGTAAAATTCTCGTGAAGAAAAAAGTATTTTGGTTCCATCGGGAGATTCTATGGGGTTTAGGAAGCGATATGATGGTGTTCCAATTCTTGTTAATCCCCCACCTCCATTGCTTGGCATTCTCCAGATGTATGAATTTTGATCATATCTGCTGGTATTTTGTCTTCCCCGATCTGCTACAAAATAAACATACTTACCGTTGGATGAAAAGCTTGGGTAGTTATTATTATAGTTCGTTTTTGTTAAGCGTATTTTGCCATTTTTAAAAATCCATAAATCAGAACCATTTTTGCCGGATTGATTGTAAATGGAAGCAATAACTTCATTTTTGGATCCAATGTCATAGGAACTGAAAAAAGAATTCCCCATTGACGCATAGCGTTGTGGAGTTAAAAGCGCTTCTGCTCCTTTGTCACTGACACTGCGTTCGGCAATTTCATCTAGCCTTTGGGCTTGAATTTGGATTGCCCCTGTTTTTTCATTGGCCACCTCTTTTTCAACCACAACACCAACCTTGCCTGTAGGCGCTTGTTTTGGTGCCTGATTGGTAGCGACACATCCGTTGAAAATAATAATACTACTACAAAACCAAATAACTGATAATAATGTCTTGTTGGGCTTCAATGTTTCCTCCTTTGATGGGTAGTGCTTTTGGTGAAGCGTTTTTGTGCCGACGTGTAGATTTAATTGTCCTTTTTAAGTCACTTGTCTTGATGTGTGTGACGTTAAAATAATCTTAATAGCGCAAGTCGGAACTAGGAAACAATAGCTTTTTTTAATATTGGGTGTAGGAAAGAAGTAGTCGATCTGCAACCATCACCGATTTTTTAATCTGCCCTTCCTTAAGCATGATGGCCTCGGTCTGTTCCCAGGCCGGGGTGTTGAAGCTGCCGATGGAGGTGGTTGGATTGGGTTTGATCAGGGTGCGGGTGACCTCAAGTTGCTTTTGGCGGATGTCGTCCCGGGCCATTTTATCCCGTTTTTTGACTTCGGCCAAAACCAAGTCTTGGTTGGCCGAGTCCATGGCGGCCTCCCAGGCCTTGAGCAGGGCTGTGATGAAGGTTTGGGCCAGGGCGGGGTTCTCTTTGATCATTTTTCCCGAGGTGATGATGGAGTTGGCCACAAAGTCCACCCCGAAATCCGATGGGTTGAGGAAGCGAACCGATTCCCCTTCTGCGGCTAGCTTGTCCTCCAGGATGACGCCCTGGGAGTTGCGGTAGACGGGCCAGATCTCCACCTGCTTTTTCAGGAAGGGGGTGAAGTCGAAGCGGACCCCCTTGAGGATATAGTCCCGGGGGGAAAGGCCGGACTGGGCCAGCAGGGTGTTCATGATGGTTTCATCGTTGCCCCCGAAGGTGACGCCGATGGTGCGGTCCTTCAATTGGGCCGGGGTGGTGATCTGGGGGATGTGGTCCCGGTGGATCCATTGCATGGGGTTGATCTGGAAGAGTTGGGCCAGGACCACCACGTCGGCCCCCTTGTCCAGGGCCCGGATGACCTGGTCGGCCGAGGCCACCCCAAAGTCGGCATATCCCAGTTCCAATTCCTTGATGGCATTCTTTTCGGGGCT
>JAKSBM010001070.1 GCA_022361135.1 Desulfobacterales bacterium
ACTGGGTGCCCTGGCCATCCCCTTTTTGAAGGGGAGTGTGAAACAGGCATGGATGCTGCTGCTGCCCGTTTGGGTGTTTGTCTCACTGCTTTTCCTTCCCCTGGGAACCCATTGGACCACGGATTTTTTGGGATATGAACTCATTTTCGGCCGGGTGGATAAACTTTCCTATATTTTTGCCCTGGTTTTTACCATCATGGCCTTCATGGGGGTGCTCTTTGCCCTGCAGGTGAAGGATGATCTCCAGCATGTTTCCGCATTGGTCTACGCCGGCTCCACCCTGGGGGTGGTCATGGCCGGGGACTGGCTTTCCCTTTACCTGTTCTGGGAAATCATGGCCGTTTCATCCACCTTCCTTGTTATTGCGTCCCGGACCCGTGAATCCCGGGACGCCGGCTTCAGGTATCTCTTGGTTCACATTGTCGGCGGGCTTTTCCTGTTGGCTGGAATCGTCTGCTACATCCACGAGACCGGAGCAGTTGCCTTTGATTTCATCGGGTTGAATGGGATGACATCCTGGTTGATCTTCATCGGCATTGCCCTGAATGCGGCCGCCGTGCCCCTCCATGCCTGGCAGCCCGATGCCTATCCCATGGGAACCCCCACCTCCACGGTTTTTTTGAGCGCCTTCACCACCAAATCCGCCGTCTACCTGCTCATTCGGACCTTTCCGGGAACCGAATTGCTCATGGTCATTGGCGGGCTCATGGTTTCCATTCCCATATTCTATGCGGTCCTTGAAAATGACATCCGCCGGGTCCTCTCATACAGCCTCATGAACCAGGTGGGCTTCATGCTGGTGGGGGTGGGCATTGGGACGGACCTGGCCCTGAACGGGGCCGTTGCCCATGCCTTTTGCCACATCATTTATAAGGGACTGCTCTTCATGGCTGCGGGGTCTGTACTCCAGATGACCGGAAAGATCAAATGCACCGAAATCGGGGGACTTTATAAGACCATGCCCTTGACCTGCATATTCTGCATGGTTGGGGCGGCATCCATTTCCGCCTTTCCCCTCTTTTCCGGTTTTGTTTCCAAATCCATGATTGTCTCGGCCTCGGCCAAGGAGCAGATCTTTCTCATCTGGCTGGTTCTCCAGTTTGCCTCCACCGGTGTGGTGGACCATGCCGGCATCAAGGTGCCCTTTTTCACCTTTTTCGGCCACGATTCCGGCATCCGTGCCAAGGAGCCGCCCTTGAACATGCTGTTGGCCATGGGCATGGGGGCCTTCCTCTGTGTGGGGCTGGGCGTCTGGTACAAGCCCCTGTATAATTTGCTTCCCTTTGCCGTGGATTACCAGCCCTATACCGGGGCCCATGTGGTGACCCAGCTCCAGCTCCTCCTGTTCGGAGCCTTTGCATTCACCCTGCTCATCCTCTCGGGTTACTATGTGCCCGAGGTCCGCAGTCGAAATCTGGATGCCGACTGGTTTTACCGGAAGTTTTCCCGTTTTGCCTACCGGAGCCTGGATCGGAATATGAATGGGATGAACCAGCTGTCCGAGGGCGTCCTCATGGGATGTGTGCGGGGATTTGCCGGTTTCTGGCAAAAATCCGCCATCCATTTCACCATGTTTATGGCGGTCAATGTCTGGCTGGTCATGGGCTACCGGGGGCGGAGTCTGACCCATAAAAAACAGCGCCTTTTCCGGGATCTTACCCACGGCACCATCCCCGTGGGAATCGGGGCGGCCATTTCCGTTTCTGCGGTTTTCATTGTGGTGATTCTGATTTAGCCTCCACGGCAAGTCGATCCACCTCGGTCCTGGATCGTGAAGATGAAAAAAGGCTGTGCAGATTTTTCTGTACAGCCTTTTTTCATGGGTGGGAGCAGGGTTTTACCTCCGGAGTTGAACTTGTTTTAAGCCCCCGCAAAAATGGGGTTGAAAAGGGATTTTTTTTCGGGCATAATGCGCGCCTCTCCCCAGCCATTTCATCTTTTGATTTTGTTTTGCAGGATACATATGTGTCGGATTCTGGGGAGGGGTATGCCCCAGCCGTCGGTCCGGTTTATATGGTCTGGTTTCCGGAGTCCGGGGTGAAAAGAATGAATTTTATTTTTTGGAAGACAGATATACCATGGAATCGTATCCCATTTCAGAATCATTTCAGATTGTTCTTTACATGCTGAACATCATGGGCACGGCTGTATTTGCCGTCTCCGGCGCCATGACGGCCCGGGAAAAGGACTATGACCTCTTTGGCGTCCTGGTGGTCTCCCTGATCACGGCCAATGGGGGGGGGACCGTTCGGGACATGCTCATGGGGCAACTTCCCGTTTTCTGGATCCAGGAACCCATCTGGCTCTACCTGGCGGTTTTCCCCGGCATCATCGGGTATTTCACCAACCATTTCCTTACCGGAAGGCGGGTGGAGACCCTGATCGTCTATCTGGATGCCCTGGGTCTGTCCGCCTTTGGTATCACCGGTGCCATTGCCGCCATGGGCATCACCAGCAATCCTTTGGAGATTGTCTGCCTGGGCGTGGTCACCGGAACCTGTGGCGGTATCATCAGGGATTTGCTCTGTTCCAGAACCCCGTTGATTTTCGGGGGAACCATCTATGCCACCACCATCATCGGGGGCATCAGCAATTATCTGTTTCTGCTTTTTGCCGGCATGGCCGAGTGGCAGGCCGGGCTTTTGGGAATGTTCACCATCCTGGCCATGCGTTGCCTGGGCATCCAATACGGGTTAACCCTGCGTTTCGGGTCCCTGCGCAGGTAGATTGATTTAAACCCGGGCAGATGTATGCTGGCCGGGTGTTGTTTTCAGGATTGATAAATTCCCTTTTCCCGCCGTTTTTCAGAAAGGGTGGAGGTGGCTGTTCCTTCCACCAGATCCAGATCGTGGCGCTGCACCAGATCCTTGATGTAGTCCAGGTGGGGGCAGACCGGTCCGTGGTAGTTGTCCCGGGTCATGCATGACGAAAGATGAACCGCAATTTTATCCTTGGCTACCCCTTCCCGTTTTTTAATGGAATGGATGAGGTCGGAAAGTTTTCTGTGAACGGCCAAGCCGCAACAGCCCCCGCAGGTGAAATAAAGGGTTCGGTAATTCTTTTCCTTGGGATAGGCCACAAATCCCCCTTCCCGATGGACATAGGCCTTTTCACAATAGTAGCCCGAGCAGCGTTCCTTGACGATGTGGCATTGGATCACGGCCAGATAATCCTTATTTTCAATATCCATATTTTTTCTCCATGGTTGATTTCATTGGTCCTGGTTCAATTCTTCGGGATTAATTGAGCAAATGGCAGGCGGTTTTGTGTGCTCCATCCACGGACAGGAGCCTGGGCTCTTCCTTGGCACATCGGTCAAAGGCGTGGGGGCACCGGGTTCTGAAACGACAACCCGAAGGGGGCGCGATGGGGCTGGGCAGCTCACCCCCCAGGATTTTTTTCCTTTGCCTGAATTTTCGTCCCCGGCCAATCTTGGGAATGGCCGACAACAGGGCCTGGGTGTAAGGATGGGCCCGGTGCCGGATGATTTCCCGGGTGGGGCCGCATTCCACCACCTTGCCCAGGTACATCACGGCCATGGCATCGCACATGTATTGGATCTGGTCCAAATTATGGGAAATCCAGACATAGGTGAGCCGGTATTTCTCCTGGAGGGCCTGCATGAGGTTGAGGATGGTGGCTGTGGTGGAGATGTCCAGTCCCGAAGTGGGCTCGTCGGCCACAATGAGTTCCGGAGAAAGGGCAATGGCCCGGGCCACGCCGATGCGGCGGGCCTGTCCCCCGGAAAATTCGTTGGGAAATTTGGCCAGGGCATCCCCGGGCAATTGTACCGCCTCCAGCAATTCCATGACCCGGCCCACTTCTTCTTTTTTATCCCCCATTTTTCCATATACCTCCAGGGGCTCGGCAATGATTTCCCCGGCGGTCATGGTTGGGTTGAGGCAGGAAAAGGGGTCCTGGAAAATGAGCTGGGCTTTTTGACGGAAGGCCTTCATCCGGGCCGGGTTGAATTCCAGGATATTTTCCCCGTGGAAACGGATTTTTCCCCTCTGGGGTTGGTTCAGGCGGAATATGGACCGGCCCAGGGTGGACTTGCCGCAGCCGCTTTCCCCCACCAGGCCGAAGCAGGATCCGGCCTTTATGCCCAGGCTGACGCCGTCCACGGCATGGACCATGCGGGGTTTCCTCCCCAGGAGCCTTGGAATGATGCCCCGGTCCAGTTGGAAGTGCATGGTTAATTCTTCGATGTTCAGCAGTTCCATTGCCACACCGGCCTTTCCCCATTCCGGGCATTGGGAAGGTTTTTCCAACAGGCGGCCTGGTGCCCCCGGCCCAGTCGGGTTAAGGGGGGGACGGCCTTGCTGCATGCCCCATCTCCGAATTTGCACCGGGGATGGAAGGGGCATCCCCGGGGAAGTTCATCCAGGGGGGGAACATGGCCGGGGAGGCTGAGCAGGGGGTGGCCGGGTTCCCGGTTTCCGGGCATGGCCGCCAAGAGTGCCGCCGTATAGGGATGGCCGGGCCTGCCAAAGACCTGTTCAACGGTCCCGCTTTCAAATATTTTTCCCGCATACATGATCATGATCCGATCGCAGGTTTCCGACAGGACGCCCAGGTCGTGGCTGATGTAGAGTACCGAGGTATTGTATTTTTCGGCCATGTCCACAATGAGTTGGTTGATCTGGGCCTCAATGGTCACGTCCAGGGCCGTGGTGGGCTCGTCTGCAATGAGCAGGGAGGTGCCCGAGTTCAAGGCCAGGGAAACCGCCACCCGCTGTTTCATCCCCCCGGAGAATTCAAAGGGGTAATTATTGATCCGGCTTTCCGGGTCGGCAATGCCGGTCTCCTTGAGTTGGGCAACGGCTTTTTCCAGGCGGGCGGCCTTGTTTCTGGTTGGGTTGCCCTTGTGGGCATCCTGGGCCGCCATGATATCCATCATCTGGGTGGAGATGCGGAAGACCGGGTTCAGGGCCGACTGGGGATTTTGGAAAATCATGGTCATTTCCGCCCCCCGGATTTTTTCATCCATTTCCCTTTCCGAGATCCGGGCCAGATCCCGGCCCTTGAAAACCATTTCACCGGCGGTGATTTTTCCCACCTCGGGGAGCAGCCCCATGATGGCCTTGCCCAGGGTGGACTTTCCGCAACCGCTTTCACCGGCCACCCCCAGGATTTCCCCGGGGGCCAGCTCAAAGTTCACCCGGCTCAGGGCCTTGAGCCGGCGTTGGCCGAGGCGGTATTCCACGGACAATTCTTTAACATTCAATAGGGAATCAGCCACGGAGCCTCCTTTTGGGATCCAATGCCGTGCGCATGCCTTCGCTGAACAGGGAAAAGCCGATCATGGCCAGGGCCAGGGCCGCCCCGGGCCAGAGGATCATCCAGATACTGGTACCGATGTATTTGAAGCCATTGGAGAGCATGATGCCCCAGGAGGCGTCCGGCGGGATCACCCCCAACCCCAGGAAGGAGAGGCCGGATTCGTAGATGATCATGTTGACCATGTCCATGCCCATGCAGATGAGCAGGGGGGAGAGGATATTGGGCAGGATATGGCGGAAGATGATCCGCAGTTTGCCCACCCCCATGGCTTCGGCCGCCTGGATGAAATCGGACTCCTTCACCGACAGGGTCTGGGCCCGGGCGATTCTGCCGTAGAAGGGGATGACCGTGAATCCCAGGGCCATGATCATGTTGAAGAGGGAGGAGCCCATGACGGCCACAATGGCCAGGGCCAGGATAATCTGGGGGAAGGAGCGGATGACGTCAAAGATGAAGATGACGCAATAGTCCAGCTTGCTGCCCTCCCGGTAGCCGGCGGCCACCCCCAAAAGGGTTCCCACCACGGCGGACAGGGTGGATGCGCCCAATGCCACGACCATGGCGATGCGGCATCCGTACAAAAGGCGGGAAAGCAGATCCCGGCCCAGGTAGTCCGTGCCCAGCCAATGGGTGTATGAGGGGCCGGCAAAACGGTGGACAATGTCCTGCTCCAGGGGATCATAGGGGGCGAGCCAGGGGCAGATCATGGCCGTGACCAGCATGAGGCCCACAATGATTCCGCCGTAGCGGCCCGGTCCCACCCGCCAGATGGCGGCCAGTCCCTGGGCCATGCGGCCGGAAAGGGAGGGGCGTATCCGGTTGGGGAATGTATCTAGGGTTTCTGGGGATGTCTCCATAAGGATTCGTTTATTTAAGGTTTAGGGATTTCAATGGTCCAACTGCAACGGGGCGCAGGGGATATAAGGGGCGGTCTGCATGGGTGATTCAGCCTATTCATACTGGATTCGGGGATCCACATATGCGTAGCTCAGGTCCGAAAGGATATTGGTGAGGACAAAGAGGAGGGTGGTCACCATGATCCCGCCCTGGATCACGGGCAGATCCCGGGCATAGACCGCATCCACAATGAGTTTGCCCAGGCCGGGACGGGAAAAGATGATTTCAATGAAGACCGCGCCGCCCAATGCCTTTCCCATGCCCAGCCCAATGACGGTGATGGAAGGGATGACGGCATTTTTCAGCCCATATTTATAGATGGTTTTATACCGGGGCAGGGCAAAGGCCTTCATGGTCCGGATGTGCTCGGAGTCCAATACCTCCAGCATGGATTCCCGG
>JAKSBM010000908.1 GCA_022361135.1 Desulfobacterales bacterium
CATGGGTGCGGTGTCCCCCCACGTTGGAGCCCTGGTCGTTGAGGCTGACCAGCCCTTCGGCCAAGGCGGCCGTGTCCGAGGTGGTGCCGCCCATGTCGATGACCAGGGCGTCCCGCTTCCCGGTGAGGTGGCGGGCCCCGGCCACGGAGGCGGCCGGCCCGGAAAGGATGGTTTCCACAGGTCGTTCCTTGGCCATTTTCCCGCTCATCAAGGTGCCGTCTCCTTTGACGACCACAATGGGGGCCTGGATTTTCCGCTCTTCCATGACCTTTTCCAGGTCGGTGAGCAATCCCGTGAGCCGGGGGATGATCCGGGCATTGAGCATGGCCGTTACCGCCCGGGTCTGGAAGTTGAGGGAGTCGGAGAGTTCATGGCCGCAGCTCACGAAGAATCCCGTGTGTTCCCGCAGGATGGTTTTAACTTCCAATTCCTGGTCCGGGTTGATGGAACCGGCATAGCCGGAAACGGCAAAGGCGGTGACCCCCTGGGCCACCATGCGATCGGCCACGGATTTGACCTGGTCCGCATCCACGGCTTCCCGTTCCCGGCCGGTGATTTCCAGCTGCCCTTTAATATGGGCCTTGGGTTCGTAGGGGATGTTCTGGTCCATGCCGTAGGGGGGCATGATGATCATTCCCACCTTCTGGCCTTCGTTTTCCACAATGGCGTTGGTGGCCAGGGTGGTGGAGAGGGCCACCATTTCCACTTCCTTGAGTTTATCCTGGTCCAGCTTGGCCAGTGCCTTGCCAATGCCCACGGTGAAGTCCCATTTGGTGGTGAGGGATTTGGCCTTGGCCAGGGTGGCATTGGTTTTTAGATCGTAGATCACCGCGTCGGTGTATGTGCCCCCGGCGTCGATGCCCAACCCGGTTTTTACCATGGATTCGGGCAGCTCTTCCCCGGTTTCTTCGGGGCTGTCCGGGGCGTCGGGGAGTTTGGGCCCCTTTTCCCACACCGGATAGGCCGAAAGGGTGGAGGTGATGGCGTCGAAATAGATCACATGGTCCGGGGGCACCACCAGGACCTCGGGGGTGCTGGCGTGGAGGGTCATCATCTGGTGAATCAGGGCGGCATCCCCCTGAATTTTGTCAAATTCCCAGTCGTATTCCTTGGCCATGTCCCGGGCATATTTTTCATGGCGGGCGCTGTTCTTGGCACGGGTTTCGATGAAGGCGGCCCGCTGGTAGTTTTTCTGCCAGGAGTTGAGGAATTCAAAGGTGGTGTCGGCGGCCTTTTCCCCGTGATTTTTTACCAGTTCCTCGTATTCCAGCCGTTCGGCGCCGAAAAATGCCTGCATGCGGCGCTGGGAAATGGGGGTGGATTTTTCCTCGCACCAGCCCGCGGAAAGGTAGTAGGTGCCGGGAAATTTTTTGAACTGGGTTTTATAGGCAGCGTCCCCCCCCAGGAAGAGGGAGATGCAGTCGTGGACCTTGGGAATGACCAGGGGGATGCCCCGGGATTGGACCCCCACGGTGCCCTTGCCGCAGACCCCGTATCCGATGATGATGCGCTCGGCGTCCTTTTTCAGGGAGATGTCATCAATGGCTTTCTGGAGTTTTGTATTGAGTTTCCGGGGGTTTTCATGGAGTCCTGCCTCGAGAAATTTGTACTCCAGGTTTAATCCCAGGTCCTGTGCAGCTTGTTTCATGTCCAGCGCCAGGACGGCACAGGCAACAACATAGGTTTTCTTGATCACGGGCGTTTCCTCAAACTAGGGTTTTAAATACAGGTCTTCAAGATAAACGAATGGACAAAGGTGTCAATGAAAAGATCATTAAAGATAAAGGGTTGGACCTTTTACTGTGGAGATCCGGGAAGATACGCATGTGTAAATAAAGTGTAAGATAAGAAGGAAATGAGTGTAACACGGACTTGTCCATAAAAAAAGCAGGGGGAATAAAAAAGCCGTCCAAAGGCTTTTTCCGTGAACTTGCCCGTCCATGGCGGGATCCGGGCCGAAAACGGACAGTCCTGTAACATGGGGCCGCCCCGGCCTGGGATGGGGGGGAAGAAATTTCTTTTCTTTTTTGCCATGGGCCCTGAAATCATTGACGAAGCCGGTCCTGTGATGAGACAATGCCCCCTGTTGTGTCCGGGGAATATCCGTCGGCATTGGGTGTTTCCCCGGAGGTTGAGAACCCCCGATTTGTCGGGGTAAATGGAATCATCCAAGGAAAAGAACATGAAGATACTTGTAGCCTACGATAAGAATACCTCCACCTCCCGGGTCATGGAAGCGGCGCTGACCCAGGCCAAGGCCCACAATGCTTACGTCTATCTGGTTCGAACCTGTGCACCCGATACCAAGAGTACGGAAATTGCCGACCTGGAAGAACGGCTCAACGACCTGCGCCGGGATGTCTTCAAAGCCCAGGGCATTGAGAGTGAAGCCCACATCCTCATCCGCGGCCTCACCCCGGGGGAGGACATTGTCCAATACGCCCGGGAAAAGGGGGCGGATGAAATCATCATTGGCTTGAAGAAGCGGTCCAAGATCGGAAAGCTGGTCTTCGGCTCCACCGCCCAATACATCATCCTGGAAGCGGAGTGCCCCGTTATTTCCGTGAAATAGAATTGTGATCATGGGGGAGAATTCTGAATTCTCCCCCATGATATACAGGGCTTATTTCTGGGGGGACTGGCCCTCCGAGGTTCGGCCATAGTGGTCCTCCAGCCGGACGATGTCATCCTCTCCCAGGTAGGGGCCGGACTGGACTTCGATGAGTTCCAGGGGGATTTTTCCCGGGTTCTCCAGCCGGTGGACCGTGCCCAGGGGAATATAGGTGGACTGATCCTCCCTGAGCAGAAATGTCTCCTCCCCCTTGGTGATCTTGGCCGTCCCCTTCACCACCACCCAATGTTCGGCCCGGTGGAAATGCTTTTGCAATGAGAGTTCACTGCCCGGGTTTACCGTGATCCGTTTCACCTGGAAGCGCTCCCCGGCGTCGATGCCTTCAAAGGCGCCCCAGGGGCGGACCACCCGGGTGTGGATGCTGGATTCACTCCTCCCTTGGGCCTTGAGGGTTTCCACCATGGTTTTGACTTCCTGGCTCCGTTCCCTGGGGGCCACCAGAACCGCATCCTTGGTTTCCACCACAATCATATCCTCCAATCCCATGCCTGCGATCATGCGGCTTTCCGAGAATAAAAGGGAGTTTTTCACATCCTGGACCATGACATCCCCCTGGGTGACATTGCCCTGGGAATCCCCATCCCGCATTTGCCACACCGCCTCCCAGGCCCCCACATCATTCCATCCCGCAGCCAGGGGAACCATGGCCCCCTGGTGGGTTTTTTCCATGATGGCGTAGTCAATGGAGTCCTTGGGGCTTGCTTCAAAGGCCTCCTGGTCCAGGCGGAAGAAATCCAGATCTGAAATCCCCTGGTCCACGGCCCGGGTGCAGGCGGCCAGAATTTCCGGGGCCAGGGATTCAAATGCACCAATGATGTCGGAGCAGCGGAAGAGAAACATGCCGCTGTTCCAGCAGTATTCCCCGGAATCCACATAGGTTTTGGCCGTTTTCAGATCCGGCTTTTCCACAAAGGCCTCAATGGTCCGGGCCCCGTGGTCCAGGGATGGGCCGCCCTTGATATAGCCGTAACCGGTTTCCGGACTTTGGGGAGGGATGCCGAAGGTGACCAGTTTTCCCTGGCGGGCCAGCTTTGCCCCGGTGTTCACCGCCCCTTGGAAGGCGGGGACATCGGTGATGACATGGTCGGCGGGCAGGACCAGGAGGAGGGGATCCTCGCCCTGGGTTCGGGCCCTGAGGGCTGCGGCGGCCAGGGCCGGGGCCGTGTCCCGCCCCACGGGTTCCAGGATGATGTCCCGGGGAGAACCGCCCAGGCTGTGCAATTGTTCGGCCACCATGAAACGGTGGGCTTCGTTGCAGACCACCAGGGGCGGGGCCAGGGCCTCCATGCCGTCCAGCCGTTCCAGGGTGTTTTGCAGGAGGGTGTTTTCATTCATCAGGGCCAGAAACTGTTTGGGGAAGTGTTTCCGGGAGAGGGGCCAGAGTCTGCTGCCGGTGCCGCCGGCAAGGATCACGGGGAGTATCATTCAACACCTTTTGGGGTTGGCCGGCGCCCCTTGCCCCATGGGGGACGGGCGCCGGTTGGGTTTGGATGGGAAAAATCAGACCATTATTCAATGGGGTTGATTCGGGCTGATTTTATCGGGGCTGGGCCGTGAGTTCACGGCCCATGCCGTGATATTCAAAGCCATGTTCCCCCAGTTCTTCCGGGTCGTATTGGTTCCGGCCGTCAAAGATCACCGGGCTGTCCATGAGACGGGCCAACCGGGGAAGGTCGGGCTGGCGGAAGGCCTTCCATTCCGTGACCAGGACCAGGGCATGGGCGTTGCGGGCGGCCTGATAAGGGTCGGGATAAAGGGTGAGGCGTTCCGATTCAAACCATGCCCGGGGCAGTTCCTTTTTGGCCTGGTCATTGGCCACGGGGTCGTGGGCCAGTACCCGGGCATTGGCCTTGATCAACGCTTCCAGGAGGACCTTGGACGGCGCTTCCCGCATGTCGTCGGTGCCCGGTTTAAAGGCCAGGCCCCAGAGGCAGATGGTCTTTCCGGCCAGGTTGGGGCCAAAGCGGTCCTGGATTTTCTGGAAGAGGCGGTCCTTTTGGCGGCGGTTCCGCTCCTCCACCGACTCCAGGACCAGGGGAGCAATGCCGGCATCCCTGGCGGTTTTGATCAGGGCCTTCACATCCTTGGGAAAGCAGGATCCCCCATAGCCGCAGCCGGGGAAGATAAAGGGATAACCGATGCGGCTGTCCGAACCAATGCCCAGGCGGACCTTTTCCACATCCACCCCCAGTTTTTCACAGATCACGGACATTTCATTCATGAAGGAAATCTTGGTGGCCAGCATGGAATTGGCCGCATATTTGGTCATTTCCGCATCCCGGACATCCATGAGGAGCAGCTTGTCCCGGTTCCGGGAGAATGGGGCGTAGAGGCGTTTCATGGTCTGGGCGGCCCGGTCGGAATCCGTGCCCACGATGATGCGGTCGGGTTTGAGGAAATCATCCACGGCCGCCCCCTCCTTGAGGAATTCCGGGTTGGAG
>JAKSBM010000328.1 GCA_022361135.1 Desulfobacterales bacterium
ACCCACGCCATTGAAGCCTATACCAGCCGCCAGGCCAATGCCTTTACCTCCATTTATTCCGAATATGCGATCAAGTACGTGTTCAAGTATCTGCACCGGGCCTATGAAAACGGAGACGACATGGAAGCTCGGGAGATGATGCTCTTGGCCTCCTGCATGGCGGGCATGGCCTTTAACAACAGCGGTTTGGGGATTACCCACTCCATTGCCCACAGCCTGGGCGGGGTGTTTCACATTCCCCACGGCTTGGCCAATGCCGTGATGCTGCCCCATGTCATCCGTTTCAATGCCTTTGACGTGGGAGTCCAATACCTTGAAATTGCCGAGGTTCTGGGGCTGCCGGCCAAAACCGTGGAAGAGGGGACTGCAAGTCTCATCGACGCAGTGAACCAGATGAACGCATCCATGGGAATTCCCTCCCGGATTCGGGATCTGAAGGTGGATGAAGCCGCCTTCCGCAGGGACATGGATGCCATGGCCAGACATTCCATTGACGACCTTTGCACCGGGGGCAACCCCAGACGGCCGTCCCTGGATGACATTAAGCAATTGTTGGAACTGGCCTACTAAGAAGATAAAGCTGCTTGTAAGGGGGCAGCGGAGACAGGAATGAAAGATCAAATTGTAGAAAAGGTAAAAAATGCCGGAGTCGTGGGGGCAGGGGGCGCAGGCTTTCCCACCCATGTGAAGGTGAATGCCCAGGTGGATACGGTGCTTGTGAACGGTGCCTCCTGTGAGCCTTTGCTCATGAGTGACCCCCATCTTCTGGAAGTTGAAATAGAAACCGTGGTACGGGGCCTGGAGGCGGTTCTTGATTGTACCGGTGCCGGCCGCGGTGTGATCTGCCTTAAGGGAAAACATAAAAAGGCCATGGCTGCGGTCAAGGCTGCCGTGGCCAAGGACACCACCGGTCGTCTGGAATGCTTTGAACTCCGGGATTTTTATCCGGCCGGTGACGAACAGGTCCTGGTCAAGGAAGTCATGGGGCGGATCGTGCCCGAGGCGGGAATTCCCCTCCAGGTGGGTGCGGTGGTTTCCAATGTGGAGTCCCTCTTCAATGTGGCCCATGCCATGGATGACCAGCCCCTGACCCATCGTTACCTCACCGTGACCGGCGAGGTCGCCGAACCCATGGTGGTCAAGGTTCCTGTGGGATCCCTGGTTTCCGATGTTCTGGCCTTTGCCGGCGGTTCCTTGATTTCCGACTATCGGGTGGTGGACGGCGGTCCCATGATGGGGCGGGTGTTGCCGGATACGGATCAGTCCGTGACCAAGACCACCTCGGGCCTCATTGTTCTGCCCCCGGATCACCGGGTGCTCACGGGCAAGGTCATGGATCCTGAAAAACTCCGCAGAATCACCAATACCATCTGTTGTCAATGTTCCCATTGCACCGAGCTTTGTCCGAGAAACCTTTTGGGTCACAATCTCCATCCCCACAAACTCATGCGGGTGCCCACGGAAAATGTGGCCGATCATCCCGTGGCCCGGGAGGCCCTGCTCTGCTCGGAATGCGGGATCTGTGAAAAATTTGCCTGCCCCATGGGGATTTCCCCCCGGGAGGTCAATGCACAGATCAAACAGGCCCTGATGAAGGAAGGCATTCGATGGGAAGGAACCGGAGAAGAACCCAAGGCCCACCCCTTCCGGGATATCCGGTATATCCCCACTTCCCGGCTCATGCAGCGGCTCAATGTTACCAAATATGATACCCATCCCGGACTCTGTGACCGAACCTATACTCCGGAACGGGTGGTGATTCCCCTGCAGCAGCACATCGGTGCCCCGGCCACCTGCCTGGTGGCCCCGGGGGATGCCGTTCAGGTTGGGGATTTGATTGGTGAGATTCCGGAAAACGCCCTGGGCGCTCGGATCCATGCCAGTGTGAACGGTGTGGTGGAATCCATTGAAAACGGTCGGGTAACCATTTTGGCCCGAAATTAAGACCCGGTTGAAGAGGTATAGATATGCAATTTAGAACGATTGGCTGTGTTGAAATGAACAGCATTGCCATGGGGATTCATACGGCCGACGAAATGATCAAGGCCGCAGATGTTCAACTTCTGGTGGCTCGGCCCACCTGTCCCGGACGCTACCTGGTCATGGTGGCCGGTGATACCGGGGCGGTGAAAAGTGCGGTGGAAACCGGGCGGGAGATCGGTGCCGACATGGTCGTGGACTGGTTTCTTCTCCCCAGCATCCACCCGTCGGTGATGCCGGCCATGGGAGGGACCACCCTGACGCCCACCATTAACGCCCTGGGGGTCATTGAGACCGCCACGGTGGCATCCTGTATCCTTGCGGCCGATGCAGCGGCCAAGGCCGGGATGGTTGAACTTATCGAAATCCGTTTTGCTGCGGGCATGGCCGGCAAGTCCTTTGTCACCATGACCGGTGATGTGGGATCTGTCCAGGCTTCGGTGGATGCCGGTGTGGACGGGGTGGGAGAATCCGGTCCTGTCTTAAGCCAGGTGGTGATTCCGTCTCCCAGTTCCGAGTTGAAGGACAAATTGATGTAATTCGGATATTTCACAGCCTTTTTTGTGGAATATTCGGGGAGGGGTTTCCTTTTCCAATCCTGGGATTTTGTTCAGAATTCCAGGGCAGGGGATCCTTCCTTAAAGGGGATCGCACTTCTTTGACAGGGGGTAGCAGCTTCCCAGAAAAACTGAATTGTGTTTACGGGTGGGAGTGTGGTGATTCGCCGCACCCTTCGCCCTGACAATAATGTTGTATTTTTTCGCCTCCAGGACTTCCTGTTGGCGGGTAAGTGTGTTATTTTAAAACCTTTTTTTGGTAAGGAAGAATTTTAGATGAGTGCTATTGGAACCATTATTATCAACATTATCATGTTGTGTGCCGTCATCGGGGCGATTGCACATCTCATTAACGAAGACAGCCCCCTGGGTAAAGAGTTCATCGAAGGACTCTACTCCATTGGGCCGATTTTTGTGCCCACCGCTGGTATTCTCGCGTCTCTACCCTATCTGTCCGCCTTTGTAAAAACCGTTTGCGGTCCCTTGTTCGAAGCTGTGGGTGCCGACCCGGCCATTGCCGCCACCACCATCATTGCCGTGGACATGGGCGGTTATCAGCTGGCCGATGTTCTGGCCCAGACCAAGGAAGCTTGGATCATGGCCATGGTTGTCGGCTACATGTCCGGTGCCACCATTGTTTTCTCCATTCCCGTGGGGCTGACCATGCTGGACAAAAAAGACCATAAGTACATGGCCCTCGGTGTTATGGCCGGTCTGCTTTCCATCCCCATTGGTGTATTTATTTCCTGCGCCCTGCTTTCCATTTCCGATCTGGCCGTGCGTGGCATGATTTCCGTCAATGCCGATTCTGCCTATGTTCTGGCCCTGAACTTCAAAACCATCTTCCTCAACCTCATGCCCCTGACCATCTTCTGCGTGACCCTGGCCGTCGGTCTTAAGATTGTTCCCAAAGCCATGATCAGAGGCTTCCTGATTTTCGGTCGTACCATGAGCATCTGCCTGACCCTGGTTCTGGTATTCTCCATTGTTGAATATTTCACCGGCTTCTTTGCCAGTTTCTTTGGTGCCTGGGGATTCGATCCCATCATTTCCGATACCGAAGATCAGTTCCGTGCCCTTGAGGTTGCCGGTTTCATCGGGATTATGCTCTGCGGTGCCTTCCCCATGGTTCACCTGATCCAGAAGTACCTGGCCAAACCCATGGAATTTGTGGGCGCTAAAATGGGTCTGGAAAGTGCAGGCGCCGCCGGTATCCTGGCTGCTGCCGCCAATATTCTGGCCATGTTCCGCCTCATCGGTTCCATGCGTCCCAAAGATAAAGTACTTTGTGTGGCCTTTTCCGTATGTGCTGCATTTACATTTGGCGACCACCTCTCTTTCACCGCCAACTTCCAGCCCAATATGATCCTGCCCGTTATGATCGGAAAACTTTCCGGTGGTTTGGCAGGCTTTGGTCTGGCTTATCTTCTCTCAGTTCCCGCTGCCAAGGCACTGAAACGTGAAGAAGATGCCGCTGCTGCCGCAGCAGCTCCGGAAGCCGCCTAACTGTACCAAGGCTTCCACATGATAGGGTGCTGCCAATGGCGGCACCTGCCATGTCCATTAACCTCTGCTCGGGGTTAATATGACATTCTGCATGTTTATGGAAAACAGGGGATTCTCCTTCGGGGGAATCCCCTGTTCTATTTTTTGGGGGCTAGGGCGGGATGGAGGAGTGAGAGGTGCCTGGTTGGGGAAATTGAACGTGGATACAACTTGATATCCCACCTTTTCTTCACTATAACCCCATGGGAGGAGAAATTTTTACAGATCCGAAATTTTAAATGAATAGGGTAGTGTATGATCCAATCCCCCGTATCATTCGATTCCACCGACCATGACTGGTTTGAAGTCTTTCCCTGGAATTCCAATTTTGAAACCGGTCATCCCCGCATTGATCAACAGCATAAAAAATTGGTTACCCTATTGAATCAACTGGCCAAAACCTTGATCACCAATGAAATCCTTGAGGTGAACTCGGCATTTACCGAACTGACCCAGTATGCCAACCGCCATTTTGAGGAAGAAGAACGCATCTGGATAAATGCCTTTGGCCAGGATCCCTGGGTGGCCTCCCATCAGATGAGCCATGCTTCGTTTTTACCCAAAGTCATTGAAATCAAGGATCAGAAAACAGACCAGTCC
>JAKSBM010000371.1 GCA_022361135.1 Desulfobacterales bacterium
AAGTTTGGCCCGGAAGGCCGTGGCCGCAGCCAGCCCCGTGAAAATCAAGGGGGTGGCCCGGGTCAGGGTTTCCGACAGGGCAAAGGCCGATCCCAGGGATCCCCGCAGCATGAGGGCCCAGCCTTCCAAGGGGGAGGCACCGCCCCAGAGGATGAGCAAAGAACAGACGGCCATGGCCGTGAGCACGGCGCCAACCAGGGCCAGAACCATGCGAAACACCGAGCGGTCCTCCCGGGGTTCCAAACGAATATTCAGGGTGGAGATCATGCCCCCTCCTTTCCATGGGGAGCTGAATTTTCCCCGGTTTCCATGTGGCAAACGGTGTCGAAGCCGGCCTGGCCGGACATGATCAGCCCCAAATGGGCCCGGTCCACGGTGCGGGCATCCATGGGTGCGGATAGGCGACCGTGGTGGATGACCTGGATGCGATCGGCCAGGGCAAAAAGTTCATCCAGATCCTCGGAAATCACCACCACTCCGGCCCCCTGGGCGGCGGCCTCCAAAAGGCGGGTGTGGACAAAGGCCGTGGCCCCCACGTCCAGGCCCCAGGTGGGCTGGTTGGCCAGGATGATCCCGGGCTTGCCCGAAAGTTCCCGGGCCAGGATGAGTTTCTGCATATTCCCCCCGGACAATTGACGGGTGGGCAAATGGATGGAAGGGCAACGAACGTCGAATTCCGAAATCAATCCCTTGGCCCGGGCGGCCATGGCCTTGAAATTGAGAAGCCCCCAACGGGAATGGGCGGGATAATCCTCCGAGGCCAGGTTTTCCATGAGACTCATGTCCGGGATCACCCCGGTGCCGGTGCGGTCGTCGGGCACCCGCCCCACCCCGGCCCGGATCAGGGCCTGGGGGGAATTTTGGGTCACCGGCTTCCCCTTCAAAACAAAACGGCCGGAAAAATCGGAGACCAACCCGGAAAGCAAATCGGCCAGTAGGCCCTGGCCATTGCCCGACACCCCGGCGATGCCCAGGATCTCCCGGGACCTGAGATTGAGGTTCACCCGCCGCAGGGCCGCATCCCGGTCACAAAAGGAAATATCTTCCAGGGAAAGCACGGTCTCCCCCGGGGTGAGGAGTTGGCGTTCCGGCCGGGGGATTTCCGCCCCCACCATGGCCCGGGCCAATTCGTCCGGGGAGGTGTCGGCGGTTTTTGCCTCAAACACCACCCGGCCGTGGCGCAGGACAATGCAGCGGTCACTGGCCGCCATGACTTCCCGCATCTTATGGGTGATGAAGATAACGGAAAGCCCCTGGTCCGTGAGCTGGCCCAGGGTTTCAAAAAGGGCGTCGGCCTCCTGGGGGGTGAGGACGGCCGTGGGCTCGTCCAAAATCAGAATCCGGGCATCCCGGTAGAGAACCTTGAGGATTTCCACCCGCTGCCGCTCCCCCACGGAAAGGTCCCGCACCTGGGCTTCGGGATCCACGGTAAGACCGAAGCGATCCATGAGGCCGGTGAGTTTCTCCCGGGCCGTCGCCCGCCGGCTGCCCGGGGAAAAGAGGGACTCGGTCCCCAGGATGATATTGTCCAGGACCGACATATTATCGGCCAGGGTAAAATGCTGGTGGACCATGCCGATGCCGCAGGCCAGGGCGGCCCGGGGCGATCCCGGCGGCAGGGGTTTGCCAAAGACCTCGATCTTTCCTTCATCGGCCAGATAATGGCCAAAGAGGATGGACATGAGGGTGGTCTTCCCGGCCCCGTTCTCCCCCAGCAGGGCCACGATTTCACCGGTCCCCAACCCAAAGGAGATATCCCCGTTGGCCGTGACCCGGCCAAATCGCTTGGTGATGCCGGATAATTTTAAAATGGGATCTTTCATGCACACAATAACGGCCCATTTTCACATGGGCCGCTCCCTTTTGATACAAAGCCGCCTTTGGTGCCTGCCCCGGCAGGGGCGTTCCAAAGACGGCTTTATGGTAGTACGAAATTTAGCCCGGAAATTTCATGACAATTTGCTTCAGAGGGCTTAGAGCCTTAATACTTAAAATAACCTAAAATTCCCACAAACGCTCCTGCTGTCGCAAATTGTCCCCCTTCGGGCAAAATGCCTTCACCGGATTTGTTGTGTTCCAGAATGGCGCGCGGTAGATTATTACAGCTTTGCATATCCAGCAAATCCATTTCGTGAAAGGTCCGGGTTAAATCAATGCGTGGAGGGTGGCCAGTCCCTTTTCCGGTTCACGGTTCTGGGCGGCCACCCAGTTTTCCAGGGTTTCAAATGCCTTTCCCGATTCCAACAGGCCGGCGGCCTTTTCCATGCCCTGTTCCAGGGAATCGACCTGGTCGGCGGCCAGGAAGATCAGGGCGGCGTTGAGGAGGACGGCATCCCTGCGGGGGCCGGTTTCTCCATTGGTGATGAGGCGGGCAAAGCGCCGGGCTTCTGCTTCCTTGTCTGCCTCGGGCCGCAGTTCTTCCCCCGATGGGCAGGCCAGGCCCAGGGATTGGGGATCAAATGAAAATTCCTCAATTTCGGTTTGGCCGTTGCGGGTTCGGATGCGGGCGCAATGGGTGGTGCCGCAGACCGATGCCTCGTCCATGCCCTTGCCCGTGTTGCCCACGCAGCCGTGGAGGACGATGGCGCTGCGGTATCCGATCTCCTCCATGACCTGGGCCACAGGCAGGATCATCTCCCGGCTGTAGACCCCCCTTACGCCCATGGCGGGCAGGGCCGGGTTGGCCAGGGAGGCGGCAATGTTCAGGGTGGAGCCGAA
>JAKSBM010001062.1 GCA_022361135.1 Desulfobacterales bacterium
AAGGAATGGCGCAGGGTGTGGGGGGTGACGTTCCTGGGGATGCCCACCTCCAGGGCCTGTTTTTTGATGAGTTTCCAGAATCCTTGTCGGGTCATGGGCTTTCCGGCCCGGGCCACAAAGAGCCAGGGGCTTTTGATTTCCTTGAGCAAGGGCTCCCGTCCCTTTTCAAGGTAGGTTCTGACCACGTTGCATGCCTGGGCCCCCAGGGGGACCATGCGTTCCTTGGAACCCTTTCCCATGACCCGCACCAGGTTGGCATCCAGGTTGAGATCCCTGTAATTCAAATGGATGAGTTCCGATACCCTCAGCCCGGCCCCGTACATGATTTCGGCCATGGCGGCATTTCGCATGCCCCGGGGTTTGCGGGTGTCAAAACTTTCCAGGAGCTGGCCTACTTCGTCCACGGTCATGATTTTGGGGAGGCTGAGTCCGGCCTTGGGGATGTCCACCTCCTTCACCGGGTTGGTTTTCAGGATGTTTTCCCGGTTCAGGTAGCGGTAAAAGCCCCGTATGGTGATGAGGTGGCGGGCCCTGGATTTGGCCGAAAGTCCCTTTCTGGCCAGCTTGACCAGCCAGGCCAAAATCACGGTGGTGTCCACCTGGCTGTGGTGTTCAATGCGCTGGGCTTCCAGGAAATTGATGTAACGGGAGAGATCATCGGCATAGGCGGCGATGGAGTTGTCTGCCAACCCCTTTTCCACAATGAGGTAATCCATGTAATCTTGAACCAGGTGATCCATATTATTCTGCTTTACAAAATCAGGTTAAAAATATTCAGAGATGCAGCGAAATCCGATGGTGTTGGCTGTGAAATCGGGCTTAAACAAGGCCCGGGAACTGATGGCGATTGTGGAGGCGGCATTCCATCCCCCCCCCTTGGCCACGCAATAGTTGAATTTGTTCCGGGTTTTAAAGGGGGGCGGCTGGGTGTCCATGGTCCATTCCCTGACATTACCCAAAAGGTCGGCCACCCCGAATTCATTGGCATGGGTGTCAAATTCATCCACCGGTGAGGTGTCGGCCAGGGCGGTTTCTTCAATGTTCAGGGCCCGGGGGTGGAATTCATCCCCCCAGGGATAGGTATAGCCGCTGTCGGTGCGGGCGGCGGATTCCCATTCCGCCTCTGTGGGCAGGCGGCGGCCGATCCAGGCGGCAAAGGCTATGGCGTCGTCCACACTGACCTGGACCACGGGGTGATACCGTTTGCCGTATAGGGATGAACCCGGGCCGTTGGGCTGATACCAATAGGCGCCCTTGATTTCCTTGGAACCTGCGGTTTTTTTCCAGGAAGACTGGGTTTTTCCCTTTTTGAACCGGGATCGGAAGACAATACCCTTGCCCTTTTTTTCCGCCGTGGTGATATAGCCGGTGGCTTCCACGAACATTTCAAAGAGGGCATTGGTCACCGGATATCTGCCCATATAAACCTTGGGCATTTCAAATTGTTGGAGATCCAGGCTGTTTTTATGGTTTTTGGTGGTGCCGATGGTATAGAGCCCCTCCGGAATTTTGACATAGCTGTTGTAGTGACGATCCGCCTCGCTCAGGGAGTTGTCAAACTCTTCGGCCAGGGCCCGCTGGGCCCGGAAATCTTCCAGGGCCTGCTGCTCTTCTTCGTCGAGTTCATCCACCTCTTCCAGTTCTTCGTCTTCATCCAGCTCGATTTCTTCGACATCATCATCCAGCTCTTCAATTTCTTCCAGCTCGTCGTCGAGTTCATCCAGATCCTCCAGGTCATCTTCATCGATGATTTCCAGATCCTCATCATCAATTTCCTCGAGTTCTTCATCCTCGTCCAGCTCCAGAAGATCGTCTTCGTCGATTTCCTCCAATTCATCTTCGTCGATCTCTTCCAGTTCTTCGTCTTCATCCAACTCGATTTCTTCGAGATCTTCGTCCAGTTCTTCAACGTCATCCAAATCGTCCCCATCGATGATTTCCAGATCTTCATCATCGACTTCCTCGATCTCTTCATCCCCATCCAGTTCCAGGAGATCGTCCCCGTCGACCTCCTCCAGCTCATCCTCGTCTATTTCCTCCAGCTCTTCATCTTCATCAATCTCAACTTCTTCCAGGTCATCGTCCAGTTCCTCTATTTCTTCCAGGTCGTCTTCATGGATTTCGTCGAACTCGTCGTCATCGATTTCCTCCATTTCATCTTCATCGATGATTTCCAGTTCTTCATCCTCTTCCAGCTCGATTTCTTCGAAGCCTTCCCCTCCGCCATCCTTGAGGCGGTCCAGGATGCTTTTGATCTGGTTGACAATGTCCTGGCCCTCTCCGTCTTCTGCTGCCTCTTCCTCAAATTCCTTGAGGAAATCCGAGATGGCCTTGAGGACATTGGAGGCCTGGTCGATGTCCAGGTCGTTGGTTTTAACGGCATCGGTGAAGGAGTTGAGGAGTTCGTTTTTTGCCTCCTCGGTCATGTCCAGGGTATTGGTTTCCGAAATGGTGATGTTTTCCGGATTTCCACCCTTTCGGGTGAGCTTGGTCAAGTCGGTGTTGATGGAGGATTTAAGGCTGGAAAAATTCCTTCTTTTTGACTTGAGTTTGGAGGGATCATCCCCCACATCCCAGATGGAACGGATAAGCGCATCCGTGGGAATCTGGTTGATTTCACCAATGGATTCCTCGGAGGTGTAAAAGGACTTAATGGCCATCAAGGCCTTGTATTTTGGGGAGTTAGGCCGGTAGTTCAGACTGGCGACGGCGTCTTCGATTCCAGCCAGGGAAATGGTGATGTTGGACAAGGGGAGTTTTCTCTCCTGTTCAAAGGTTGCAGCAAAATTTTATTATGGTATATTCATTCCATTATTGCAACCAGATGAAAATGCGATGGATTTGGAGGGCTCAAAACCATCCGGATCTGGGATACCGCCGGTTGTCTCGATCAAGGGATTCCGATTGAAATTTTCCTAATTTATGCTAAGAGTGGATGGTTATGAGTAACGTATTGACAATCTCTGGTCATGGAAACGGTACCGGAAAAAGCGTCATTGCATTGAATCTGGCGGCATCTTTGGCCGTGTATGAAAAAAAGACCCTTTTGATCGATTGTGATCCAGAAGGGGTCATCACGGGCTGGGCCGGCAATTCCATTTATCCCCACGACTTGTCAACGGTCATGGGGGGGCGGGTTGGACTTGGGGATGCCATCTCCAAAACCGAGTTCAATTTCCTCGATGTGGTGCCGGCTGGAAAGGAGATGATAGCCCTGGGTGAACGGCTGTCCCGACAACCGGCCAATGAAAAATTGCTCCGGTTGCTGATTGAAGAAAATAAAGAAATAGGTTATGAATATATCATAATCGATGCACCGTCTTCCAACCGTTTTCTGACCCTGTCCGCCATGACTGCAGCCGATTGGCTTATCAGCCCCTTTTGCCCCACGACCCACTCCAAAAAGGATTTGCTCCAGCTTTTGGGTGATATCCGTTATATTCGCAAAGCCCATGACACGGGTCTCAAAATAGCCGGTTTTCTTTTCAACCGGTGTGGGGACCGGGAAGAGATTCAATCCTTTATTCAACGGGAAGACCTTGGTGAAATCGCTGAGTTGATTTATCAGACCCATATACCCCATGACTCCCTGGTTCCCCGAACCGTTGAACAATATGTCCCCCTTGTTCTCAGCGATATAAAAAGTCCAGCAGCATCCGCATTCTTATGTTTTGCCAGAGAAATTGATTCGATATTTTAACATAGACGAGGTGAGCAAATGAAGTTGACGACCCCGGAATCCATCCAGGAAAACGAAAAGGATTTTATCGACACCATTAATGCTGAACTGGACTGGGACGCCATCGAACGGCTCCTGTTTGAAAAGCATGGCTTCACCCTCCAGGACGAAGTGGATTACCGTAACGGAGACCTTGTTGTTCACGAAGATCAGATCGCCTATAAATTTGATTTTGAAATTAAAGTTCCCTTGTCTGTCATCTTCAATCGCATGGGAGAGTGCATCGAATTGTCGACCATGAAGCAGGATGATGAAGTACCGGAATCAATGGAAGCCATTGAGCCGGAATTCGAAGATGCATCGCCGGATGGGGAAACCCCTTCCCGGCCCGCAGATATGGCCGCTGATATTTCAGATATCGCCGGTATGATTTCAGAAATCAATGAGGGAGATAAAACATGAGCATGGGGTCTAAAACCAACGCCTCACCCGAAATGGTAAGACAACAGCTGGATGAAATTCTGGCCCGCCAGATCATTGGCAAACTTGATGTTGATTTTGACACGGCCATGATGTCCTTTAACCTGTCAACGATTTCATGCGTGGTTCTCATCGTGGAGCGGGAAAAGGAAATAAAGGAATTCGCCGATTCTCCGCCGGAACGATACGATCTGCCTTCATTTTATAAAGAGCTGTCCGACATTGGATTGGACCACGACGCCTATCTGGAAATGGCCGTGGATTCGTTCCTGGGGCAGGGATACATGAGTAAAGACGACCAGGGTGAACTCAAGGCCCAGATGCCTGCATTTATCATGGCCGGCCTGTTGGACAATATGTTCCCCGGCATGCAGGGGATGAACCTGGTGGCCTTTGTTCTGCAGATGAATGACGAGGTGAATTCCGGTCGGAAGAGCCTGGAGCTGGCCCGCCAGAGTTTTGAATCCACTCTGGAAAGTCGAAGTGTGGCCGTTACCCAGGCCGGTGCCCAGAAAAAGGCCACGGAAATTGCTGCGGGCAAATCCTCCAACACCGTTAAAAACAGGGAGGTTTCCCGGAAATTAAAACAGGAGAATCTCAACCGGCTGTCCAAATTAATGAAGTCCCGGAAAAAACGGGATGGATATACATCCAAAATGCTGGTAAAGGATGTTTTTGAAAAGGGGCCGACCAAGGAAGAATTGGAGGCCCAGAAAGAGGAAGCCCGCAGGGCCGAAGAAGAAGCCCGCAAGGCCGCGGAATTGGCCAAGCAGCTCGCCCAGCAGGACGAGAAGATCAAGGAGGCCGAGGAAGCAGCCCGGGAGGCGGCGGCCCAGCTGAAGGTTCTGGAAGAAAAGGAAGCCGAGCTGCAAAGGGCCCGTGAAAGTGCGGCCGAAGCCGAAAAAAAGGCCGAAGAACTGGCGGCCAAGGAAGCCCAGATGGCAGAGCGGGAAGCCCAGCTCAAGGCCATGGAAGATAAGATCCGTCAGGAAGAGGAACGGGTTCGGCTGGAACAGGAAAAAAAGGCCGAAGAGGAAGCCAAAAAGGCCGAGGCGGAGCGTAAAGCCAAGGATGAGGATGACATTGAATCCCAGATTGCCGCCTTTGAAAATGATCTGGCCATGCCCTGTCCCCTGTGCAGCCAGGGAAAGATTATTTCCAGCACCACGGGCAAGGGAAAGGAATACTATTCTTGCAACCGGAGCGATTGCCGGTTTGTGAGCTGGGATAAGCCCTACCATTTCCCCTGTCCCCTCTGCCGCAATCCCTTTTTGACCGAGGCCGTGATGCCCACGGGGGATGTGGGCCTGAAATGCCCCAGGGCTTCCTGCTCCTATACACAGAATAATTTGATGGACCCCAAGGTGAACATGGCCGGTTCCGCCGGTAACGGCGCGTCCGGTGCACCCAAGAAAAAGAAGCGGGTCGTGAGACGAAAAAAGAGGCGTTAATGAACATAAGATTCAGGGATGAACGGCTGAAACCCATTTGGGAGAAGGCCGTTCAAGGCACCCGTCTTTCCAAGGAAGACGGGCTTTGTATTTATGAGACCCATGATTTGACCGGCCTGGGACGCATTGCAGACCATGTGCGCCGCAAACACCATGGGAAAAAAGCCTATTACGTTTACAATCAGCATCTCAATTATACCAATGTCTGCCGGAACCGCTGCCGGTTCTGTGCCTATGCCAAGGATGAGGGGGATGAGGGGGCCTATGCATGGTCCATGGATGAGGTGGCCCACCGCCTCGAAGAGCGGGGGGATGAGCCCGTGGATGAACTCCACATCGTTGGCGGTCTCAATGAAAAATTGGATTTCCAATACTACCTGGACCTGCTTAAAACCGTGAAGACCGTCCGGCCCCGGGCGGCCATCAAGGCGTTTACCTGTGTGGAAATCGACTATCTGTCCAAACTCTCAGGCCTCTCTTTGGAAGAGACCATTGGCCAGCTCAAGGCCGCCGGACTGGATATGATGCCCGGCGGTGGGGCCGAGGTCTTGAATTCCCGTGTCCACCAGGAGCTTTTTCCCAAAAAAATCGGCCATGAACGATGGCTGGAGATTGTTAAAGCCGTCCACAGGGCCGGTATCCAGACCAATGCCACCATGCTTTACGGGCACATTGAAACCCTGGAAGAACGGGTGGAGCACCTCCTGGCCCTGCGGGAAATTCAAGATGAAACCCAGGGATTTTCCGCCTTTATCCCCCTGGCATTCCATTCGGAGAATACGGAATTGTCCCACCTGCCCCCCACCACGGCCATGGATGATTTAAAGAATGTGGCCGCGGCCCGGCTCATGCTGGATAATTTCCCCCACATCAAAGCCTATTGGGTGATGATTGGGGAGCCCCTGGCCCAGGTGGCCCTGAATTTCGGGGCCGATGATCTGGACGGCACCATCATCGAAGAGCGGATCACCCACACGGCCGGTGCCAAATCGGCCAAGGGGTTGAGCCGGACCCAGATGGAAGAGATGATCCAGGCCGCCGGGTTCCAGCCGGTCCAGCGGGATTCCTTTTATAACCCTGTAAATGCCTGATGCCGGGAATGTGATGGACGGAAATTTGATATGGATACTCTGACCCCCATTTTTGAAAAAATAGAACAGAATCAGCGGATCACCCCGGAGGAGGCACTTCGCCTTTATGGGGAATGTGACCTGCTCACCCTGGGAAGCATGGCCGACCATCGGCGCCATGCCCTCCACCCGGATAAAAACATCACCTATGTGGTGGACCGGAATATTAATTACACCAACATCTGCATGTCCAAGTGTCGCTTCTGCGCCTTTTATTCCGACCCGGAAACCGGGGAAAACGGATATGTACTCTCCCATGAAAAACTGGGGGAAAAAATCCAGGAAACCCTGGATCTGGGCGGTACCCAGATTCTCCTCCAGGGGGGGATGAACCCGGATCTGGAATTGGATTTTTATACGGATATGCTCTCCTATATAAAGGATCATTTTGAGATCCACATTCATGGGTTCTCCCCGCCTGAGATCCATTACCTGGCGGAAAAGAGCAATATGGATGTGGCCGACTTGATTCGGGTTCTCCGGGAAGCGGGGCTGGCATCCATCCCCGGCGGCGGAGCCGAGATCCTCTGCGATGAGATCCGCAGGCGGGTCTCCCCGGATAAGTGCACGGCCGACCAGTGGATCGAGGTCATGCGCCAGGCCCATCTCCAGGGTATGCGCTCCTCGGCCACCATGATGTTTGGCCACCTGGACCGGGAGGAACACCTTGTTGAACACCTGGATCGCATCCGTCGCCTCCAGGATGAAACCAAAGGATTTACCGCCTTTATCCCCTGGACCTTCCAGCCCAAGAACACCGATATCTCCGTAACCAAAAAGACCGGAGCCGAGTATCTCAAGGTTTTGGCCCTGAGTCGGATTTTCCTGGACAATGTGGACAATGTCCAGGCCTCCTGGGTGACCCAGGGGGATAAGATTGCCCAGACCGCCCTGTTTTTTGGAGCCAACGACATGGGCTCCACCATGATTGAAGAAAATGTGGTGGCCTCGGCCGGGGTGGATTTCATGCTGCCCGAATCCGAATTGAAGCGCCTCATTGCCACGGCCGGATTTGTACCCCGCCAGCGGGATTGTTACTACAACCTGCTATGATGAACCAGGGATCCCGGGATAGGGAAGACAGGCTGATTCGGGCCGGTGGGGAAGACGGTCTCCACCGGGCCGGATGGGTGATGGTGGATTCTTCCACCTTCATTGAAAACGGCTGTGTCCGGGTCAAGGACGGCCGTATCCAGGATGTGGGGCCCCTGGGGCATGTCGCCCGGGGGCTGGAACTTCCCACGGTGGACCATGGCCCCGGCCTGCTCATGCCTCCCCTGGTTAACGCCCATACCCATTTGGAACTCTCCGCGCTCAAGGGCAGCCTGCCCTTTGACCAGGGGTTTGAAACCTGGGTCCGGGCCCTGTTGGAAAAGCGGGAGGCTCTGGGGGAATCGGCCCTGATCGATGGGGCGGTTCAGTCTTTGGACGAACTCCAGGGACCGGTGGGGGAAATTTCCACCCTGGGCATTACCCGGGAAGCTCTCATTGCCGCAGGCACCTCCGGGGTGTTTTTCCGGGAATACCTGGGGCCGGACGACCACCGGGAGTTCCCCGAACCCGTCCGTAAAGATCCCCTTTCATTGTCCCATGCCGGCCACGCCCCCCACACCACCGCCCCGTCACTATTGCAACGTTTGAAAAAAGAGACGGTTGCCGCCGGCCTTTCCTTTTCCATCCATGTGTCGGAATCCGATGCGGAAATGGATTTCATTGACGGCCATGGCAGCCAATGGAATGAATTTCTCCTTTCAAGGGGCATTGATTCCAAATGCTGGCCCATTGGGGATAAAAGTCCCGTGGCCTACCTGGATGAATTGGGGATCCTGGATGAAAGGACCCTGGCCGTTCACCTGCTTCAACTTCAACAAGGGGATCTGGACATCTTGGCCCGGCGCAGCTGTGCCATCTGTCTTTGCCCCCGGAGCAATGTAAATCTCCACGGGCGGTTGCCCCGGGTGGATGAAATGTTGAAGGCAGGATTGAAACCCGCCCTTGGCACCGATAGCCTGGCCTCCTGCGAATCCTTGAAAATCCGTGATGAAATGGCATACCTGGCCAAGCGATTTCCCGGGATT
>JAKSBM010000574.1 GCA_022361135.1 Desulfobacterales bacterium
TTAATGCTGCTGAACCATGCCCGGGATGTCTATTCCATCAATTGGTCCTCCCGCACCACGTCCCTGGTGAGCATCGACGGCCAGGGCCACGGTGATCATGCCTCCCTGCTTACCTATCTGAATTATGCAAGGGATCGGGTGCCGGGACGGTTCATAACGGTGACCAACTATGACAATGCCGCAGGCACACGCATTGGAACGGTTTGGTATGATAAAACAGATCGAGTGATTCGAAAGGTGAATACAAACGCCCCGGCTGCCACCCAGAATCTGAACCTCATCGATATCTACGAGGGGAAGATGTACCTCACAGCGACGCATCAGCAACGGGTGGAATTGTGGGTGGCCGATGCCGCCACGGGAAATATTGAACATCGGTACGGCATGTCCGATGTGCCCACCAGCGGGAGTCAGCGTTTATCCGGAGTTTGGCACAATGGTCACCAGTTGATTTTTGAGCAGACGTCCACCTCCTCCACGGGGAATCGGGTGGCTCGACGGTATCGTCTGGACAGCGATGGATTAAAACTGGTCACCATCAAAGGGAATGAATCCCTTGTGAGTCAGTACCGCAGTCGAACACCCAACTCCAATTGGTTCGATGATGTTCTGGCCTCGGCGGACGGACACATTGCCTGGACCCAGACAGCGGGTACCACTCCCGTGAACATAGGCAGTTACAGCGATGCCGAAGCCGATGAATGGGTCTTGGTTTCAGGTGCCCGAAGTCGTGTATGGATCAAGGATGGATCCACCATCGAGCGGGTGGTTCCCATCATGTCCAATATTCCCGACGACCTCCATTTCTTTGGCCGGGATTCCAGCCAGAACGTGGATCTTTTCCTCTTTTACAGTGCAAGCCAGAAACGGTTGTACCGCCAGGAAGGCAATCCGGGACAATGGAATTATTGGGAAGGGAGTTCGGAAAAGGTCAAGGATGGTAATTTCAATGTGACCAGCCATTGGACCCTGGCCGGTGATGCCGCCCGGGTGGCCGAGGCCACCCCGGGGCAGTATCATGTGGGAATCAACGACGGCAGTATTTCACAGAGTTTTAACGATCTCCATGCCGGCTCCCATTATGCCCTTGCATTGGAAGTGGGTGGAGGAAGCGCCACCACGGGTACGGGTACCCTTAAAATCTTCTGGAACAACGATGAAGTGGGGACCGTGGATTGGGCAACGGGCATGGCAACAAAGGAGATCATGGTGGTTGCCAGCAATAACATCCGCAATGATCTGCGCATTGAAGTGGATCCCGACGACGGGGTGACCAGCCCCCCCCGTTTCTTTGTGGACGATGTTTCCTTGAAACTCAGCCCCATCACCGAATACGACGGCGTGGAAAATCTCATGACCCTGGGGGCCCATCCCATTTTTGAAACCCTGCATGGTCAGATACGACAATTGGAGACCTCGGGCGGAACCCAATTGATCGGCGTAAACGAAACCTGGTTGAAAGAGCATCCAAATCGTACCGCCGTGGTGCATCCCGATCAAGATTTCCTGGAAGATCATACCTCCCATGACGATGAGCGGCCCGCCGACCAGCCCACTCCGTCGGAAACAACGGAACAGCTTAATTGGCGGATCGATCTCAGACGCTTGGTTCGCAAGGAAGGGCTGGATGCCGATGCCGTCTTGACCGTCAACGGCATAACCACTTCCACGGGAACCGGCGTGCCGGTTTGGTACGATGCCGGATCCGATAAGTATGTCATTGCACCGGCCGTGGATACCGGGTCCCTGCTTTACCTGGGATTGACCCAGGATGAAACCCGTGCCGTACTTTACAACCCTGGAAGTGATCAGGTTTTTACCCAGTCCCTACTGGACGAAACCAACCTGTCTACCATGTTTGGAACCGATCATGTTCTGGAGTCCACGGCTGTGATTCCATCCCTCACCGACGTTTTTGCCGGCACTTCCCTGACCGTGGACGAAGTGGTTCCCCATGATGGAAACCAGTATCTGGTTACCACCAACCA
The DNA here is from genome assembly GCA_022361135.1 of Desulfobacterales bacterium. The sequence goes on from JAKSBM010000574.1 coordinate 1,989, forward strand.
GGGGCTGGCCTTTCTGGTGGGCGGCGGAACCAGCCCCAGCCTGGCTGCCGTTTTGGATAGCTGGACCGGCACACAGGCTCAGTTGGAAGCGCTTTTTACCACCTATTCACATGAAGATGTGGTCCGGGTGTTCCGTGAAGCTTCCAATGGAAGTGAAATTCAACATTGGTGGCTCTCGGATAATAATAAATGGGCAAGTCTTTCGGGCCGGGAAAGGGATGAAATTGAAATCATTGGCGAGTCCACGGACCGGACCAAACTCTACCTTTACGATAAGACCGCAGGGGAGGTCATTGAACTCAGCCAATCCGCCACCCTTTCCCTGACCACGGGGACTGCCGGCCGGGTCATCGATACGGTGTATTCCGTCCAGCGCTTCGTGGGCACCACCGATACCCTTTACCTGGCTGCGGCAGATGTGTCCGGAAACACCACCACTCGAAATGTGGTGCCGCCCATTTTGCACGGGGTTTCCTCCCTGGTGCTCTCCGGTGGAAATGGTGCGGATCAGTTCATGATCTCCCAGGCCGTGTGGAATCACCACGATACCATTGTCATTGAGTCCCATCATACCAGCCGTCGCATGGACACGGTTCAGTTCGGGGCAGGCATCGACTCTTCCCGGATGGTTGTCAGCCGGGACGATAACGGTGGACTGGTCCTCTGGGATACCCACACGGGCAAACGTTTGGTACTCAGGGGGGTGCTCAGTGACGATGCGGACCAGCGGGTTGTGCATTCCAATATTGAAGTGCAATATGCCGGGCTTCCGACATTTTCCCTGGACAGTTTGGTCAATTCCATCCAGGGCAGCACCACGGCGGATAACATCCGCAGCCTGGACGAAGATGATGTGGTTCGGGGTGGGCTGAACGATGATACCATTAATACCGGCGCCGGAGACGATGTCATTTACGGCGAGGCCGGGGATGATACCATCAATGCCGGAGATGACGATGATATTATCGTGGGAGGCCGGGGTGCAGATGTCATTGACGGCGGAATCGGTTCCGACACGGTGGTATTCATGGGCACGCCCACGGCAGCCACCGGTGTGGTGGTGAATCTGGCTTTGGGTACCGGCAGTGGCGGTGATGCCCAGGGCGACACCTATACCCAGGTGGAGAACGTCATGGGGTCTGTCTATGCAGATACCCTTACCGGCAACGATCAGGCCAATCATCTAAGCGGAAACGGTGGCAATGACACCATTGACGGCGGTGGCGGTAACGACATGCTCACCGGTGGAAGTGGAACCGATATTCTCATCGGTGGTGAAGGGGCCGATACCTATGTGATAAACCCCGGAGATGAGAATGTCACCATTCGCAATAGCCAGACCGGAGCGGGCGTAAATATTCTCCGGCTTAATGTCAACCGGGAGGATTTTACCGTAACCAAACAGGGGGACCATCTGAGAATCACCCTTTCCGGTACTCCCACCACCCAGGTAACGGTGGAGAATTGGTTTACGGATACCACGGTGCGCAGTTTAAAATTACTCACCCAGGATCATTACCTGCTCACTCCGGATACGGTTGCCGTTTCACAAGGCCAGAGCAGTTCCAGTGCCCCCGTGGTTTCCTTTGCCGAGGTGGCATTGGATTACAGCAATCTTGCCCAGGGGCAAACCATTGATCCGGGCGATTCCACCCAGGATTCCATTGCCAAGATCACCGGAACCCCGTCGGCGGATGTCATCATTGGTAACGGCCTTGACAATATCATAGTGGGCAATGGTGGAGCCGACACACTAAGGGGCCGTGGCGGCTCCGATACCTATGTGATCGGTGCCAATGCAGGCTTGATTACAATTGATGAAAATACCCTGAATGACGAAACCGATAACATTGTTCTGGACATGCCGGCGGGCTCTTTTACCGGCTCCCGCCTGGTAGACTCCTCCATATACGGAGAATCGGATCTCTTCATTGATACCAATCAAGGGACCACCATCAAATTGCTCAGTTGGAGCAGCTACGATGTCGAGAAAGATATTCTACTGACCATCCAGGGCAAATCCTATACATTTGATGATGCCGGCCAAAGTCAATTGGTTTCCATTGATCTTTCCCATGAAGCCGCTGGGCAGCAGCAGATTTTACCCACCGGAGCGTATACCTTGAGGGGGACGGATTTCACCGATGTTCTCACGGGTAATGCCTTAAATAATCAGATCTTTGGCGGTGGCGGCGGACAGGATACCCTTTCGGGGTTGAATGGTGCCGACACCTATGTGGTGGACCTCGATCCCGCCACGGCAGTGATTGTACCCAGTTCCCCCACATCTGTTGCCGCAGAAATTGAAGGGGCCGGTGGCCGTTTAATCACCATTGACAACCAGGCCACAGACGGCCGGGTGGATGTGATTAAGCTGGGGAATGTTTCATTGGATAACATGAATACGGCCAGGGCAGGTAATGACCTTGTCATTTACAAGGGAGATTTGGATCTTTCAACGTCTCCCAATGCTTTACCCAACAGAGGCGTCCGGGTGTTGGATTGGTTTGTCAATTCCGCCGCACGTCACCTGGCCGTGGAAGATTCCAGGGGCTATATTGCACGCCTGGATGCCGGGGGCAACACATCCGAGATCATCGGTATCAATGATAGCATTCAGACACAGGGGCAGACCCGGAATTTGACGGACACTCTTTTTTCAAATGTCATTAAGGTCACGGGCAGTCCGGGGGATGACACATACACCGGCAATGATAATGACAATATTTTTGTTCTGACTTCGGGCGGTGGGGACACCGTGACCGGCGGCAATGGGCAGGATACGTATTATATCGGCTTGGACGCCTCTGCCGATGAGGTGATTCAGTTGAGGAACAATGGAACGGACGGTAAGGTGGATCGCATCATCCTGGATGGGACCATTGATGATGTCTCAATTACCATGCTGGAATTTGAAAGTAACAGTGTACAGTTTCAACTGGACAACAACATAACGGTGAACCTTGGCCCGGCCCAGGCCGGTCAGGATGAAATGCCCTTTATATTGACCACATCCGAAGGCTATACATTCCGGATTCGTTCCACCGGGGAGTTTGTTTTCGATACCGTGGATATTTCCGGTACCTCCGCCACTGAATTGGATATGAATACCCTGACTGCCATTAGTCCCCCTTTCAATGGGGGATATGGAGACGGGTTGACCTTTATTCCGTTTTCTTTCTTCCTTCCCAGGGATCCACGGTTGGCAACTACACTGAAAGGGGGAAAAACAACCGAACTTCTGGCCGGGGACAATGACAACGAAACCCTCATCGTCACCCAGACCCGCAGCCAGGGGGTAACCCTTCGGGGCAGGGGTGGTTCCGACACCTATGTGACCGGCAGAACCGGCAGATATACCGTGGACAATTCAGATACGTCCGGGGCCCGGGATTTGGTCTTCCTGGACCATGATTTTCAGGATCTGGTTTTGTCCAAGAACAGCAACGATCTGGTTGTGGAAAGCCATGCCAGTGATTTTCAACTCACGGTCACCTCCTATCTCATGGCCGGAACAGCCGGAAACATGTTTCGGCATCTGGATTTTATCACACGGGACAAGGTGCGGTTTACGGTTCCCGGGAATTTACCCGGCCTTGCAAGCGGTGCCAAATTGCGTCCCACCATCACCGGCCTTGATCTTTCATCTGATACCCAGGCCAGAACCATTGATCTTCGCAATGGGGATGCATACGGCCATGGTCGCATGGCCGTGACCGATTTTGAAGCCAGTGTAACCGCAGCAACCACTGTGACCTCCGGGGATGATAGCATCCGGATTTCCACAGGCAATGAAGGCGACATCATCACCACCGGGGCCGGGAACGACACCATCCATGCCTATGGGGGCAAGGATGTCATCATTGCGGGAGCCGGAGGGGATACCCTCTACGGCGGTGGTGGAGACGACCGGCTGGACGGCGGCAGCGGCAATGATTTTCTCATTGGCGGTTCCGGTGCCGACTGGCTCTACGGCGGCAGTGGTTATGATACGGCTGTTTTCTACGGGAACGCAGATGATTCAACCGGTGTCACCGTTAATCTGAATACCGGCGTGGGGAATGGTGCCGATGCCCAGGGTGATACCTATGTTTCCATAGAAAATGTATGGGGTTCCCAATACGCAGACCATTTAACCGGTAACCAGGACGCCAATATTCTGAACGGACGGGGCGGTGCAGATCGTCTCTTTGGCATGGGTGGCAATGACCTGTTGGTGGCCAATGAAGGGGCCGGGTCCACCCTGGATGGTGGAAGTGGAACCGATACGGTGGATTATGGTGACTTCACCGTTGGGATTGAAGTGCTTTGGGGAACGGGACGGGTCATCCACCGGGATTCCGCAGGCGCAAACACCACCACCCAGGATCAACTTACCGGTATCGAAAGCATCGAAGCCACCGATCACAACGACCTTATAGAAGGTGACAGTAATGACAACCGGGTTATTGCCGGCTTGGGTAACGACCTATACCTGTTGGGCGGTGGGCATGATGTGGTGGATTATAGGGATTTGGTGCTGACCCGGAGTGATAACAATGGAATCTGGGTGGATTTACTCCACCGTGAAAACATCCGTGTGGAAGCAGGAGACGGCGCCACCTCGGATTTCCTGGTCCATGGATTGAGTGAGGTGGAGGAAGTCTGGGGATCGGCATACCATGATCGTATCTACGGCACCCATGGCAACGATATCCTGGCCGGCTATTTTGGCCGGGACATCATCCGGGCCAAATACGGGGACGACTTGATCTATGCCCTGGGCGATGGAGACAAAATCCATGGTGGACATGGTACGGATACGGTGGATTATGCCTTTGCTGGAGAAGGCATCACAGCAGATTTGAGCCGGGGATACGGCGGAAATGGCTTGGATACCCTGTCCGGCATTGAAAATCTTTCAGGTAGTTTTTTCAACGATGTACTGGTGGGGACCGATACCGCAAATACCCTGGCTGGTAATTTCGGCATGGATGTTATCCAGGCCATGGGTGGAGACGATACCATCAAGGGACTGGGGGACGGCGATCGCATTGACGGCGGCTCCGGCACGGACACCGTTACCTATGCCGATTCCGGATTTGGGGCCTTTGTCTCCATGGGAACGGCTCCCCTGGATGCGGACCAGCTCCGTCACTGGCAGAAACGGGCCGTGCGTCCCGATTATTTGACCGGGGTGGAAAACATCATTGGATCCGACCACAACGACCGGTTCGAGACCGGCGACGGTGTCGACACCATCCGGGCCGGGGATGGCGATGACGAATTTCAAGCTTCCTTGGGCAATGATGTGCTCCATGGTGGTGACGGCGTGGATACGGTGAGTTACAGTCCATTCTCCAACGCCCTTACCATTAACATGGCCGCAAATCGGGTTTCTTCCACCGGCACGGTGAATTTCACCGATACCCTTAATGGAATTGAGCGGGTTGAAGGGGGGCGTGGCAATGATGTTATTACCGCTGCCGCCACGGAATCCTCTTATTTTTATGCATCCCGGGGAATGGACAGTGTGGCTTCCAATGCACTAACCACCGTGGATTTCAGTCGCCTGCTCACCGATGACGGGTTGAGTTTGACCACCACCGACGGGGGTACCAATACTTATACGGCCTCTTTTGCGGTTCAGGAAGGGGCTTCCCAAACCGTTATCACCGGCCTTGCCGCCCTCATCGGCACATTGGAAGATGATACCTTTACCGGCGGCGGGGCAGCAGATAAGTTCAGCGGCAACGCCGGCGACGATGTGTTGCACGGGGGGGCCGGCGACGATACCTTGCACGGCAACCAGGGCGACGATGTCCTCCACGGGGATTTGGGCAATGATCATCTTTTCGGGGATGCCGGCAATGATACGATTTATGCCGGTGGGGGGGATGATACCCTTTACGGCGGCCTGGGCAACGATACCTTCTACGGGGGGTATGGTCTGGATACCTTGAGTTACAGCCACATGTCCAAGGGGCTGATTGTCAACCTGGCCAATGCCAGCGTAACGGTTCAGGGCAGAAAGGGGTTTACGGATCGGGTTTACGGAGTTGAGCGCATTGAAGGCGGTTCCGGAGATGATACCTTTGAAGCGGCACAATTCGGCACCTCTTACTTCTACGCCTCCCAGGGGGAGGATCGGGTGACCCAGCACGATCGAACCATTTTGGATTTTGGACGTCTCAACACCGAGGGCGGAATTCGCTTTGACACAACCCGGAATGCAAATGATACCTACCGGATCGGCTTTACTGTGGCCGGCCAAGCTTCTGCTACGGATGTTGTGGGCCATGCCGTTATTAAAGGTTCAATCCATGATGAAATCTTTTCCGGCACCGACGGGGCCGATGAATTCCACGGCGCCGGAGGTGATGATATCCTTCGGGGTGGGGCCGGCAATGATATCCTTTATGGAAATTCAGGTTCGGATACCCTCCATGGCGATGGCAACGACGATACCCTTTACGGTGGATTGGGGGATGATACCCTTTACGGTGGTGACGGTGTGGATACCGCCAGTTACCGTGATTTGGAAATCGGGGTGACCTTTGACATGGAAACCAACCGGGTCTCCACCACGGGGGAAAATGCATTCACCGATACCCTTTCGGAAATAGAACGGGTTGAAGGCGGATCCGGCAATGACGTGTTCCGGTCTGCACGAAGCGGCCACAATTATTATTACGGCTCACAGGGATCGGATCGTGTGACCCTGCAAACCTATACCACCATTGACTTCAGTCGCCTGACCACGGACAACGGCCTAAGGGTGGTTGCAGACAGCGGGACTGGCAATACCTACGTGATCACATTTGCTGTGGACGGCCAGAATTCCAGAACAGACCTCAATGGACGTCCCACGCTCATTGGTACTGAACAGAACGACGAATATCTGGGCGGCAATGCCTGGGACATCGTTTTTGCCAACGGCGGTGCCGATGTTATCCGGGGTGGTAATGGTCGGGATAATCTGAATGGCCAGGACGGCAATGATACCTTGTACGGCGATGGCGGCAATGACCGGTTGAATGGAGACGCAGGCGACGATACCCTGTACGGCGGTTGGGGCTATGATGTTCTTAATGGGGGGGACGACGACGATACCCTTTATGGTGAAGGCCATGGGGACTGGCTGTACGGAAACGCAGGCAATGATACCGTTCACGGCGGAGATGGCAGCGATTATATCTACGGTGGTTTGGGACGGGATACCCTGAGGGGTAATAATCACAATGACCGGCTGTACGGCGGAGAGGACAACGATGTCCTATACGGAGGTGGTCACAACGATCGGTTGGAAGGCGGCCAGGGGGAAGACATTCTCCATGGCGGCTGGGGCCACGACCTTTTGCACGGCGACGATGACAATGACATCCTTTATGGTAATTCCGGAAGCGATTGGATCTATGGCGATGCCGGCGATGATGTCCTCCATGGGCACAGCTATAATGACTGGCTCTATGGTGGAGAAGGGATGGATATCCTCCACGGGGGATCACATAATGACCAACTCCACGGCGGGCTTGATAATGATACCCTTTACGGAGACGGCCACCATGACGTGCTTACCGGGGGGCAGGGAGATGACGTCCTATACGGCGGTTGGGGCAATGATACCCTGAGCGGAAACGAAGACAACGACACCCTCCATGGCGGTTCCGGAAATGACACCCTCCGCGGCGGCCGGGGGAATGATACCCTGTACGGAAATTCCGGCAATGACCGTCTGTACGGAGAGGAAGGCAACGATCTGCTCTATGCCGGTGTGGGCAATGATAACCTTTACGGTGGCGGCGGTGTGGATACCGTGAGCTACAGTGAGCTTGACTTTGATTTGGATATTAATCTGGCAACGGCCAGGGTCAATCTGGGAACCAGCTACACCGATCGATTGTTTGGCATCGAACGCATTGAAGGGGGGACCGGAGATGATGTGATGACTGCGGCCGGCTCAGGCACCTCCTACTTTTTTGCATCCCAGGGGATGGATCGGGTCATTCACAATGCCCAGACCACGGTTGATTTTAGCCGATTGGCCACGGATAACGGTATTCGTTTGACCCTTGCCACCACCCCGGGCAATACCTATTCCGTTGCCTTTGATGTGGGAGACCTGGAGTCAAGAACCGATATCTCCGGGGCGTCCACCATCATAGGCTCATTGCAAAACGACGAGTTCACGGGGGGCAACGACGAGGATCGTTTCCACGGCAATGCCGGTGATGATATCATTCGTGGGGGGCATAGACAGGATCATCTTTATGGAGATGCCGGTAATGATACACTCTACGGTGGCCATGGCCAGGATTTCCTTTACGGTGGTGACGACAATGACACCCTCCATGGCGGCAGCAATGTGGATCAGTTGGAGGGCGGTGCCGGTGACGATACCCTCCACGGGGGATGGGGAAA
>JAKSBM010000363.1 GCA_022361135.1 Desulfobacterales bacterium
CTCATGGTTTTGATGTCTTCGCTCATTACTGCTCCTTTAACAATTAATAAAAAACAATAGCTTCTACATTTTCACTCATCTGTGCTGTTAAGGGTCCTGAAATCCATGTGAATAAGAAATTCCTCATTACCTTTGGGCCCCAGAATAGGGGAGGGCACCACGTCATGGACCTGGTATCCCCTGTCCCGGAAAAAAGCCGTGATTTCATCTACCACTTTTTTCCGGATTTCCGGATCTTTAACCACACCACCCTTGCCGATATGTTCTCTCCCCGCTTCAAATTGCGGTTTGATCAGGGCCAGGATTTTTGTCCCGTCCCTCATAAATTTTTCTGCCGCCGGAATAACGGTACGCAATGAAATGAAGGAGGTGTCTGCCACCACCATATCCACTGCCTCTCCTACGGTTTCATATTCCAGATGGCGGATGTTGGTTCGTTCAATGACCACCACCCTGGAATCCTGACGCAGGGACCAGGCCAGTTGCCCATACCCCACATCCACGGCAAAAACTTTTTTTGCATTATTTTGCAACAGACAGTCTGTGAAGCCTCCGGTGGAGGCGCCGATGTCAAGACAGACCTGCCCTTCAGCCGTTACTGGAAAGACGGCCAAGGCCTTTTCCAGCTTCAGTCCCCCCCGGCTGACATAGGGGTTTTCATCTTGCTTAACGATGATGGCGGCATCCAGCTTAACCAGTGTGCCGGCCTTGTCCACAGGTACATCATTGACCAGGACCTTTCCGGCCATGATCAATGTTTTGGCCCGCTGTCTCGAGGCCACCCTGCCGGTTTCCACCAGCAGTTGATCCAGGCGTTGCTTGCCCGGTTTTTTTATTTGCCCTTTCCTAGCGGCCATGTAACTCCTTTACTGCCTGGATGATACCCTGGGCATCGATGCCGTGATCCCGACGAAGTTCGGTTTGGGTACCATGTTCCACCAATTGGTCCTGGATTCCCAGGCGTTTAAATTCCAAATTTGTCACTCCATTGTCCATGAGCAGTTCGGCCACACCAGCTCCAAATCCACCGGCCAGCACATGCTCCTCAACGGTGACGACTTTTTTAACACGTTTAACTTCCCTGAGAATCAGCTCCTGGTCAAGGGGTTTTGCAAAACGGGCATTAATAATTTCCGCATCTATTCCCTGGCTTTCCAATTCTTGGGATGCAAGTTGGGCTTCGGCAACGCTGCTGCCCAATGCGATGATGAGGACATCATCCCCGGGTTTCAGGATCTCTGCCTTACCCATGGGAATGGGCTGGGGCTGGTCTTCGATCTCAACGCCCTGGGCCTTGCCCCGGGGATAGCGAATGGCCACCGGACCATGGTGTTGGACCGCCGTTTCCATCATCCTTGCCAATTCCCTTTCATCCTTGGGAGCCATGATGGTGATCCCTGGAATGGCCCGGAGATAGGCAATGTCGTATAGGCCGTGGTGGGTGGGACCATCTGCACCCACGATGCCGGCACGGTCCAGGGCAAAAATGACGGGATGACCGTCTATGCATATGTCGTGGACGATCTGGTCGTAGGCCCGCTGGAGGAAGGTGGAATAGATGGCCACCACTGGTTTTGCTCCCTTGGTGGCCAGGCCGCCGGCAAAGGTCACGGCGTGCTGTTCGGCAATGCCCACATCAAAGCATCGTGACGGAAAGCGTGACTTAAACGGACCCAAGCCGGTTCCGGCAACCATCGCCGCGCTGACCGCGACGATTCGTTCGTCGTGTTCTGCCAAGTCGACCAGCTTGTTTCCAA
>JAKSBM010000460.1 GCA_022361135.1 Desulfobacterales bacterium
GGACGGGGTAAAGCTTTTGGTCATGGGCACGGTCCAACATGGCGGCTCGGGCTGCATCTGCCCCGAAGCCACCATCCTCAAGGCCCTGATGAACCACCTGGTCCTGGCCCGGAACGAAGTGGTGGTCATGGACATGGAAGCCGGTGTGGAGCACCTGGGCCGGGCCACCTCCGGTTCCGTGGATGCCCTGATCATCGTGGTCAACCCGGGCAAAAGAAGCCGAGTGGCCGCCGACCGCATCCGGAAACTGGGGGATGACATCGGCATTAAGAACATCGTTGTCCTGGGCAATAGGGTCACCTGCCCCGAGGATCAGGCCCTCATAGAAGAGACCCTTTCCGATTACAATATTCTGGGCTTCCTCCCGGAAATGGATGAAATCGTTAAATCCGACCGCACCGGAGAATGCCCCTTTGACGACATTTCCAACATCCCGGACGAACTCAAAGCCATTGCTGAAAAACTCATGGCATTGAACTAACAGGATATGGCCAGGTCCCCACAATGGGTACCTGGCCATATGAAACCTTCCAAATACATCAATAAATTCCACCATTACCCGTGGCGCAGCCCATGTTTCCTCGGGCCCGGCATCCCCACCATGGGGTTCTCACCCCCGTGGCACAGATAATTGCCCCGGCCCGATCCTACCAAAGGGCCCCAGCGTCGCCCGGGTGGAACACCGACGCCTTCGTTGGTGGATAATTTATCGGGCAACGAAAATCAGGCTTCCTCCATCAAAGGCAGACGGTAATCCCGGTCACAGGAAAAATTTTCCTTAATGGTCCGGGGGCTCATCCAACGGGAAATATTCTGTTTGGACCCCACCTTTTCATTGGTGCCCGAAGCCCGGCTGCCGCCAAAGGGTTGCAGCCCCACAAAGGCACCGGTGGTTTTATCATTAATATAAAGATTGCCGGCAGAATAGGTCAGGCTGGTCTGGATATGCTGAAGGGCATACCGGTCCTTGGCAAATATGGCTCCGGTAAGGGCGTAGGCCGAGGTGGACTCACACAGGGCAAGGGTTTGATCCAATTCTTCATCCCCATAGACAAACAGGGTGACCACCGGTCCGAAAATTTCCTCCTCCATGGTTATAAATCTGGGATTGGTGGTCTGAATCAATGTGGGTTGGATAAAATACCCCACACGGTCATCATATTCCCCTCCAACCAGGATATCGGCTTCTTCCGATTGGCGGGCCTGGTCAATATATCCGGAAATGCTGTCAAAGGCCGTCCGGTCAATGACCGCACCCATATAATGGGTAAAATCCGCCGGATCACCGGCTTTGACCCCGGCCATTTCGGAAATCAGCTTTTCCTTGACCTCGGGCCAGATACTCCGGGGGATATAGACCCGGGAAGTGGCTGAACATTTCTGGCCCTGGTAGGAAAATCCCCCGGCAATGATGGCCTGGACCAAATCATCAATATCTGCTGAAGCATGGGCAAACAAAAAGTCTTTTCCGCCGGTTTCACCCACAATACGGGGATAACTGCGGTAACTTTCCAAATTTTTGCCCACCTCACGCCACAGATGGTTAAAGGTGGCCGTGGACCCCGTGAAGTGGATGCCGGCCAGCATGGGATTGGACAGGGCAACCGGCCCGATTTCGCGGCCGGCCCCGGGGACAAAATTAATTACCCCCTTGGGCAGCCCGGCTTCCTGGAGCAGGGACATGACGTGATAATTGGAAAAGACAGCCGTTGAAGCCGGCTTCCACACCACCGTGTTTCCAACCATGGCCGGAGAGGTGGGCAGATTGCCGCCAATGGCGGTGAAATTAAATGGGGTTACGGCAAAGACAAATCCTTCCAGGGGCCGGTATTCCATGCGGTTGAACATGGCCTGCCCGGTTTGGGGCTGTTCTTCCAAAATCCGGCGAAGGAACCAGGCATTGTAACGGAAAAAATCCATGAGTTCACAGGCCGAGTCTGCATCGGCTTCATGGACGGATTTACTCTGTCCCAGCATGGTGGCAGCGTTGAGGGTTTGGCGCCAGGGTCCGCCAATGAGTTCCGCCGCCCTCAGAAAAATTGAAATCCGCTGATCCCACGGCAGGGCCATCCATTCCTTTTTGGCAGCCAGGGCGGCTTCAATGGCCATCTCCATCTCCCTGGGACCGGCCTGGTGGTAAGTGGCCAGGACCGTGGCCTTGTCATGGGGTACCCGACAGGTTCCCACGTTTCCGGTGCGCACCTCCTCTCCATTGATGATCAGGGGAATCTCAATGGGCTCGGATGTCATGCGCCCGATTTCGGCTTTCAAGGCGTCTTTTTCCGGGCTGCCCGGTAAATAGGATAGGATGGCTTCATTTTCAGGTTTGGGTGTGCGGTATATTCCATTGGACATGGCTGGCCTCCTTTAGGATGAACAGGGGGGATACAAAACACCCCCGGGTTGATTTTCCCTTGCCTATACCAGATGGAGACCTTATAAAGAAAATTCATAATTTTCATCTGCCCGTTGAATAAAACTAATAAGGGACTGCCGTGGACCTAAACAAACTGCACACCTTTTACACCCTGGCCCGGGTTAAAAATTATTCCCGTTGCGCGGAAAAGCTCTATGTCACCCAGTCTGCGGTGAGCCATGCCATTAAAAATTTGGAACAGAGCCTGGGACTGATTCTAATCCAAAAAAAGAAAAACAGCTTTTCCCTCACCGGAGAAGGTGAGGTTCTCTTTGCCAGCTGCCGGAAGATTTTTTCCGAAGTGGATCGGGCCCGGGAAACCCTTCTGGTGGCGCGGGACTACCCCGAGCAAATCACCCTGGGGGCCACGGTGGAATTTGGGAATTCGGTCCTGATCCGGGGCATGGAGTCTTTTTTAAGGGACCATCCCCGCATCCATGTGGATTTCCACATGAGCCATTCCCTGCTCAAGCCCCTCCTGGACGATGAGTTGGATCTAATCGTGGACTGCCGCCCCCACAATCGCCCCGAGTTAACCACCATTCCCCTGTTTCGGGAAGCCTATGTGGTGGTGGCCGCCCCCGGGTATATCCGGCGGAAAAAACTGAAACAGGTGTCAGATCTGGAACATTGCCGACTGCTCTCCCTGGACAAGGAAATGGTCTGGTGGCAGAATTTCAGCCAAGCCCTGGATAATAAAAAACGCCCCCGCTTCCACCGCATCGTACGCATCAATCACATCCGTGGAATGATCTCCGGGGCCTTGGAAGGGATGGGGGTTGCCTTCGTCCCCCGCTATACGGTTCTTGGGGAAATTCAAGCCAATGCCCTGGAGGTATTGTTCCCCGAATTGGATCTGGCCAATGACCAGATTAATATCTATATCAAACCCCGCCATGTGGAGATGGACCGATTTCAATTGTTGATTCAACACCTTAAACAGATGAAATTCGAATAGGCAATCCAAGGTCAATCACCGGCATGGTCGGGCAACCCAAAAGAGACAAGCGATATACAAAAACCGCCCACACCGCAATGGGACATGGAGGGAAGCCCTTGGTGGACGATCCCGGAAAATTGAAATCCCAAGGAGGGCGAAAACAGCCCCCCCCTGCCGGGCTATTTCTTCCTTAAAAAAGAATTGATTAGTAATTTCAGCTCTGGTATGTCTTCGATTTTCAGCCCGAGGGGCAAAACGTCATATGTCACACATTCAGAAGGAAAATCCATGAAAAAATCCATCGTCGTCCTCATCCTCATTGCCGCAGTTGCCGTTGCCGGTCTGCCCTATGTCACCGGCATGGTGGCGGAAAAAACCGCCCGGCACCTGGCCGCGGAATTCACCCAAAACCAAACCGACATCGGTGGCCAGGCCACAATTCAGATCACCGAATACAAACGAAACTGGAAGGAAAGCCAGGTGAAGTGGGAGCTCACCCTGCCCGGCCTCAACCAGGCCCTGGATACAAACACCCTCTTTTTTGAAGAGCGTCTGACCCACGGCATCACAGGTGTGGATTCCGAAACCCGCCTCACCGCGAATCCATGGTATGCCCAATGGACGGAAAAGCTGGGAAGCGACCCCATCAAAATCACCACCCATTATCCCCTGCTGGGGGATATCCAATCCCGGATCAACCTGGCCGCCTTCACGGCCAATGACGGCAAGTCTCCCCTGGCCATCCAACCCGGTCAATTTACCCTGTCCCTGGATCGGAAACTCACCCACCTCTCATACTCAGGCCAATGGGACGGCATCGATGCCGGAGACAAGGGGACACTGAAAAACATCACCCTGGAAGGCAACCAGACCAAGGCCACGGATGTGCTCTGGACCGGCCAGGGGAAATTTGGAATGGATTCCTACGAATCGGTCACCCCCATGGCCCGGACCCAGTGCAAGGACCTTTCCCTGGCCTTTAGTCAGGATGTCCAGGACCAGAACATGAGCATCGCCATGGACCTGCACCTGGGAGACCTGATTGAAAACGACACCTCCCTGGCCCAGGGGGATGTGGAGGTGAGACTCACCCACCTGGACGTCCCTGCCCTGGAAACCCTGAGCAAAACCTACATGGACATCGTCGAATCCGCCACCGACAACCAGCCCATGGAAATGGCCGTCGCCCAAAGCATGGGTTCCCTTATTTCTGCAGCCGAAGGTCTGCTCAAAAAGGATCTCAGCCTGGCGCTCCCCAAAATCGACATCGTTGTGAAGCAGGAAAAAATTTCAGGCGAAATCACCCTGGGCCTTGAAAAGGATCTCACCCTGGCCCAGCTCATCCCTTTGCAATACAATCCCTTCCAGGTCATTGATCTGATTTACCTCCAGTCGGAATTCCATATTTCCGAAACCCTGGCCCAGGAAAATCCCTACCTGATCCACCCCCTGATGGACACCATGAAAACCGGCTTCTTTGTGGCCAACGGAAAAATGTACGACCACAAGGCCGACCTGAAACAGGGCATCCTCCTCCTCAATGGGAACGAAATCAATTTGAATGAAATGGCCGTAAAATAGAGCAAGCCCCACCAGACGACAAAAGGCGGCGGGAAATGAATCCCGCCGCCTTTTTTTATTGGAAATCCCCGGATCAGGGAGGATCCATCAAACCTTTCCGAATCCAGGCACGTGCATGGCCTTTTCAACCCGTTTTAAAAGGAAAATAGCCAGGGAAACCAGGACCAGGTAATAGAGGCCGATGATGGCAAAAACCTCGGTGAAACGGAAATACTCCGTGGCAATGGTCTTGCCCTCACCTGTGAGTTCCATGCAGGTGACCACGTAGGCCAGTGAAGAATACTTGATCAGGTAGATGATTTCATTGCCGCAGCCGGGCAAGGCCTTGCGCACGGCCTGGGGAATAATGATCCAGAAAATGGTCTGGAAATCGGTGAACCCCAAAGCCTGGGCCCCAAAATACTGATTCCGTTTGATGGAAAGCAATGCCCCCCGGACATATTCGGACTGGTAGGCCCCGGAACAGAGGATAAATCCGGTGACGGCGGCGGCATAGGGGGAAAGGTAAATCCCCAGGTTGGGCAGGCCGAAATAAAGAATAAAGAGCTGGACCACCAGGGGGGTTCCCCTGAACAGGGCGGCATAGCCGTCAAAGAGTCCCCGGACGGCCCGGGACCCAAAGGCCCGCAAGGCCCCCGTGGCAATGCCGATGACAATCCCACCCAACGCCGATGGAATGATCAGGGCAATGCTCATGAGGATCCCCCGGTTCAGGGCATCCAGCAATTCCTGGTAAAAGGGAGAGAGTTCCACCTTAGTTCTCCTCCCCGGAAAGCAGATTCAGCTTATTGCAGAACCCCTGGCTCCGGGAATCCACATCACGGCCCAGCAATTCCTCGGGCCGTCCCTTTTCCACCACTTCCCCCGCTTCCATGAAAATGATTTCATCGGCCAGGTTCTTGATCAGACTGATCTGGTGGGTGGCCATGATCATGGTCATCCCCTTTTGGGCCAGGTTCCGGATCACCTCGATGACCTCCCCCATGACCTCGGGGTCCAGGGCCGATGTGGGTTCGTCCAAGAGCAAAACCTTGGGATCCATGGCCAGGGCCCGGGCAATGGCCACCCGCTGTTTCTGCCCGCCGGAGAGCGCGGCCGGATACAGGTGGACCTTGTCGGCCAGCCCCACCTGGGAGAGTTCGGCCATGGCCCGTTCGGCCGCTTCGGCCTTGCCCATCTTCCGAATCTTGCGCAGGGGCACAATGATATTGTCCAGGGCCGTCAGGTGATCAAAGAGGTTGAAATCCTGGAAAATCATCCCCACCTGCTGCCGATATTTGTACAATTCCTTTTTCTGGTGGATGTTCACGGCCCGGCCTTCCAGGGTGATGGTGGCGGTGTCGGGCATGACCAGGCAGTTCATGCATTGAAGCAGGGTGCTCTTCCCCCCGCCCGAGGGGCCGATGAGAATCTTGATCTCTCCCTTTTCAAGGGTGACGTCCACCCCCTTGAGGATGGGGTTGCCGCTGAATGATTTGGTGATATTTTCCACCCGGAGAATGGGATCGGCCATGGGTTCTACATTCCTTTATCTGAATAGCCCGGAATCCGGACCTTTTTTTCCAATTTTTTCAGGGCCAGGACACCGGCCCAGGTTAAAACAAAATAAATAATCCCCGCCATGATGTACAGGGGCAGGTGCTGATAGGTCCGGGAGGCCACAAACTTGGCCCGGGCCATGATTTCCGGCGCCCCCAGCACAAAGGCCAGGGCCGAATCCTTGAGCACGATGGAGAACTCGTTGGACCAGGCCGGGATGGAGAGGCGCAGCACCTGGGGAAGAACAATGGTGGTAATGGCCTGGAATTCGGACATTCCCAGGGCACCGGCCGCCTTGAACTGACCCGAGGGCAAGGCCAAAATGGCCCCACGAAAGATATTGGCCTGGTAGGCGGCTGTGGTCATCCCCAGGACCACCATCACAGCGGCCACCGCCGAAATATTCAACCCAATGTAATTAAACAGGCCAAAATAAAAAAGAAATAAAAGGACCAGTACGGGGATTCCCTGGAAAAACCAGATATAGGTCCCGATGATCCTTTTGAGGGATTTGCCGCCGTAGACCTGGCCCACGGCCATGGAAAGGCCAAGGACAAGCCCCAGGGCCATGGCGCCGACCACAATTAAAATGGTGATCAGCCCCCCCTGGAGGAGATAGGGCAGCGCATCTTTTACGGTATTGAAACTTTCCAGCATGGGCACAGGGAGGCATGTTTTCCAAGGGCCCCCTCCCTTGATTGGATAGCCCGTGCCGCCCCCAAAGGGACAGCACGGATTCTACATATTTATTTCAGGTCGTATTTCTTGCTGAGTTCTTCCCAGCGGGGGGAAGCCATGAGGCGTTTCAGCCCTTCATTGACATCCTTGAGAAGCTGTTCGTCGGCCTTGCGAATGGCATAACCGAAATCCTCGGAATGCATGCCAAAGGGACCAATGGATTTCACAGCCTTCTTGGAGGCGGCGTCCTTGGCCGGGGCATCATCCATGGCCGCAGCGGCAATTCTGCCGTTGAGGATATCTTCCACAGCCAGGGGAGAGGAGTTGTAGTATCTCAACTGAATGTTCCAGCCGTTTTTCTTGGCTTCAGCCTTGAGCCATTTGGCTTCGGAAGTTCCCTGCTGAACACCCACAACTTTTCCGCCCTTGAGCAGATCATCAATGGTCAGGGTGGAATCCTTTTTAACCACCATCACCTGTTCAATCTTCCAATAGGGATTGGAAAAATTCACCTTTTTCTGGCGATCCGGGGTGATGCTCATGCCGGAAGCAATCACATCAATTTTCTTGGTCATGAGGCTGGTGACGATCCCGTCCCAGTCAAAGGCCTTATGTTCAACTTCGTAGCCCATTTCCTTGGCAATCCAATCCATGGCTTCCACGTCAAAGCCGGAAGGCTGACCGGTTTTATCGATAAAGGCAAAGGGAGGGAAGTTGGCATCAATACCATTGACGATTTTCTTCCCGGCAAAGGCCTGCCCGCCGCTGGCCAGCAGCAGAGCGATCATAGCAATTAAGACAACCAAATTCTTTTTGAACATCTTAACAATCCTTTCGTTCTTAGGAGTGCACTACTCCGGTTTAGATTTCACTCCCCTTTTCCAGCATCCAAAAAGGGTGATTTTTGTTTGAGCAACTCACATCAAAAGCATAGGACACTAGGGCATAACCCTAGTTTTTGTCAAGAAGAACCAAAGGATCTTGGCAAAAAAGTTGACTATACAACCTTAGATCACCCCCTGAAAAAACAGGCACAATGGGACTGTCAACCTCCGTCCCCATTACCCACACACCAGGCCGCCGACGGTATAAATCCCCCCCGGGGAAAATCCAATTTTTTTGGAAAAAAGATGTGAACTTCCCCCCCATGGGAAATCAAAAATATGTTACCAACCATGGGCTATCTTCATGATGGTTTAAAACGCTTTTCAACGCGGTTGACTATGGGATTTACCGATCCCACCCGGAGGATCAGGCGATGGCAGTGGAATTTTCCTCCCCACGTCCTCGCCGGGCGGGGAGAAAAACCTTCCAATCAAGTGGACAAAGTCCCATTCAATGGGAACCATATTTTGTGACTCACCATATCCTGGGACAGGGATGACGGATGGACGAAATGAAATGGGAGACCATATCACAGCCATCCAGGGGAAGGATTAAAGGGAATGGGCAAGGATAGAATTCAAGGGCAAGGAAGCCCGTGGACCATCAATCCGGAGAATTAAACTTTTCCCGGAGGAGATCCCGGAGGCCGGAATCCAGATGAATCCGAAGATGGGCCTCGGCCAGCCCCAGATTTCGCTCTTCAATGGCATTGAGAAGATCCACATGGCTGCCCACATAACCGGTGTCGGACCGGTGGATGCTCTTTTCCATGTAGAGGAAAAGTTTCACATGGGAAACCAGGCCGTCCCACAGGGTCAAAAGGCGCCCATTGCCCGAATGGAGGCAGAACATCCGGTGGAATTTAAGATCGGCCTCGGCCGAGGCCGCCACATCGCCCTTGGCCGCTGCCGCATCCATCCGCTCGAAGGCCCCCCGGAACTCCCGCAGCAACTTGGCCGACAGCCGGGGGAACATCATCCGCAGTCCCAGC
Source organism: Desulfobacterales bacterium (assembly GCA_022361135.1). The sequence continues at coordinate 9,031 of JAKSBM010000460.1, forward strand.
TCCTCCAGGGCGCTGCGCACGGTGAACAATTCCTCGGCATCCTTTCCGGTGAAGGCCTTCAC
>JAKSBM010000399.1 GCA_022361135.1 Desulfobacterales bacterium
ATACCTATGTGCCGCTTTTTAACCCTTCGACGGGCGAACAAATAGGGGAGGTTCCTCTGTCGTCGGAAAAGACGGCATTGCGGGCGGTGGAGTCTTCAGCAAAGGCTTATCATCAATGGCGGAAGATTCCCATTGCCAGGCGAATGCACTACATTTTTGCAATGCGACAGGCCATGATGGATAATGCCGAAGCTCTGGCCGTGTCCATTGCTGTGGACCAGGCCAAGCACATCAGTGAGGCCAGGGGGGAAATCGGCCGGGTCATTGAACTCATCGAAGCAGCCAGCTCAATCCCCACCTTAATTCAAGGGGAGACCCTTAGTGGTATTGCCGGGAATATCAGTGGCCGTGTCATTCGCGAACCCCTGGGGGTATTTGGCGGTGTTGCACCCTTTAATTTTCCAGCCCTGGTTTTTGGCTGGTTTATCCCCTTTGCCATTGGAGTGGGCAATACCTTTGTATATAAGCCCTCCACCCAGTCTCCCCTTTTTATGCAGAAGATGGGCGAATTATTCAATGAAATCGGTTTACCTCCGGGGGTTGTGAATATTGTCCACGGCAATCGCAAAATTCCGGAAACTTGGTACGAACACCCGGCCATCGCCGGAGTCTGCCTGGTGGGTTCGACTCCCACGGCCAAAAAGATTGCTGAAGGCTGTGCCAGGGGAGCCAAGCGGAGCATGTTGCTGGGGGGAGCCAAAAATTATCTGGTGGTGATGGAAGATGCCGACCTGGACGTCTTTACCGATAACTTTATCCATTCTTGCTATGGATCGGCAGGCCAGCGTTGCCTGGCTGGCTCCATCGTGGCCATTGTTCCTGAAATTTACGACAAAGTGATTGCAAGGATTCTTGAGGTTTCGAAAACGGTGAAAGTCGGTGATGCCATGGATTCCGATACCTATATGGGACCTGTTATTTCAGCCCAGGCCAAGCAGGCTATTGAAGCGTATATCGAAATCGGGGTTGAGCAGGGGTCCAAATTGGTCCTGGACGGTCGGAATCCGGAAATTCCGGAAAAAAACAGGGGGGGATACTTTGTGGGGCCCACTGTTTTCATTGATGTGACCCCTTGCAGGACCATTGCCAAGGAAGAAAT
>JAKSBM010000105.1 GCA_022361135.1 Desulfobacterales bacterium
GAAAAGCAGATGTTCCGTAAGCGGATGTTTGGCGTGTCGGGCATGGTGTGGGCTGCATGTTCTGTCATGGGCGGTAGAGTATCCTTTGGGAGACCCGGCGTTGGAGCCACCGGGCCAGGCCGAAGAGGGTGAGGCAGAGGGCCAGGAGCAAAAGGCAGGCGCCGTATCCCCGGGCCAGCTCGGCATCGTCGGCATATTGGGAGGAAATATAATAAATGTAAAAGGGCAGGGCTTCGTATCCGGACAATAGAAATTTGGGAATGCCGGCGGCGGCCACGGCTCCGGTGAGCATGATCACGGCCGTGTCCTCGGCACAACGGCCCACGGCCAGGATGACCCCGCCGAGGATATGGGAAAAGGAGGCCGGGACCAGGACATGGACAATGTTCTGGAATTTGGTGGCCCCCAGGCCCAGGGCGGTGAGGCGCACCGCCGGGGCCAGTCCCTGGAGGGAGAGCTGGGTGGTCCGGATGATGTAGGGCAGGACCAGGAAGGCCAGGGAAATGGCTGAAATAAGCAGGCAGGGGTAGATCCGTCCGCCGAAGAGTTGGTGGAGGAGGATGGTCAGGGAAAAGCCGAACAGCCCCACCACAATGGAGGGGATTCCGGCCAGGATATCAAAGATCAGGCTGAAGACCCCCTTGGGTTTCGGGGGGCAGTATTCGGCCAGGAAAATCCCGGCCCCAATCCCCAGGGGAACGGCCAGGGCCACGGCCGTCAAAACCAGGGCCAGGGTCCCCACCAGGGCGGGGAATAACCCCTCAAAGACCGGCCGGGCCAGGGTGAGTGCATCCCAGGCCGGTGTGTTCCCGAATATCAGGCGCGGAGTGAGGGTGTGCCATCCTTGGTAGATGAGAAATCCCAGGATAATGGCCATGGCTGTCACCAGGGTCAGGGTGGCGGCCCAGGCCCAAGCCGTGAATAGGCGCTGGAGGCGGGCGGCTTTCATTGCAGCCCCCCAAGGCGACCCACCCGCCGGGAGAGAATGACCCCCAAACCGGTCATGGCATAGAGGAGCAGGCCCGACACAAAAAGGGTGGTGAATTCCATGCTGTCAAAATCCGCAGCAATGACCAGGGCGATGTGGGCGGTGAGGGGCCGGGCCGATTCCAGGAGGGAGTGGGGGAAGGCCACGGCATTGCCGGCGATCATCAGACCGATGAGGGTGTCCCCCACGGCCCGGCCAAAGGAGAGGATGATTCCTGTGACCATGCCCTGCCAGGCCCGGGGGAGGACGGCCCAGAGGAAGGTCTGTGCCGGGTTGGCTCCCAGGGCGGCCACGGCATGGATTTCCGCCCGGGGAACCATGGCAAAGCTGTTGAGAAAAAAAAGGATCATGGTGGGGGAAATGAGGATGGCCAGCATCAGGGCGGCGGCCAGGATGCACATGCCCGATCCTCCGGTTCCCAGGGCCGCGTTCATCTGCCGGATCAGGGGCACCAGGAGGAACACTCCGGCAAATCCGTAGATCACCGTGGGCACTGCGGTCATGGCCTGGACCATGCGTTTGAGCCAGGAATGGCCCGGGTAGAGAATGCCGGCAAAATAGGCCGCCCCCAGGCTGATGGGCAGGCTGATGACCAGGGCCGGTCCGGCAATGGCCACGGTGCCCGCCACCATGGGGGCCAGGCCGAAGAGCTCCTGTTCCGGTCGCCAGGGGGAGGTGAGCATCTCCCAGATCTTGCCCGAATGGAAGACCGGCCAGGCCAAAATCGCCATGAATCCCAGGATGGCCAGGGTCACGGCGCAACTGGTCAGGGCGGCTCCGGTGAAGGCGATGCGGCCTATTTTTTCTTTGGTGTGGTTCAATGTCATGGAGTGATGATCCGGTGACCCCCGGGTATTTCATCCCAGGGGAGTAATTTGCCATGGCAGGATCATCCGCAAAGGGGGAGGGTTCCCTTGAACCTCTCCCCTTTAGTGATTTCCCGGAGCAAATTGTTATGAAATATCCAGCTAATTGACCGGAATGAATCCCTTGGCGGCAGCCAGGGCTTGCCCCTCGGCACTGTAGATATAATCCAGGAATTTTTTGGCCAGCCCCTTGGCAGGGCCCCTGGTATTGGAATAGAGTCCCCGGGCCACTTTGTATTCCCCGGTTTTCACCGTCTCCAGGCTGGGCAAAATCCCGTCCAGTGTGATGGGGGCCACATGGGAGTCCAGGTAGCCCACTGAGACATAGCCAATGGCGTGGGGATCGTTACGCACGGCGGATTTCATGGCACCGTTGGAAACCACCACATGGGCTTTGTCCGTGATGGTGCCCTTTTTCAGCGCCTTTTTCCAGAACACGGCCCGGGTGCCCGATGCTGCGTCCCGGGTGTAGCGGGTGATGGGGGCGTCGGCGCCGCCCAGGGTGTTCCAGTTTTGGATTTTCCCGGAAAAGATGTCGGCCAGCTGGGCCGAAGTCAGGGCCTTGACCGGGTTGTCCGGATGGGTGACGGCGGCCACTCCGTCCACGGCCCATTTATATTTGTGCAGGCCGTAGGCTGCCACTTCTTTTTCCGTGGCGGAACGGCCGGAATTGCCGATGTCCACAAGTCCTTCCCCCACCTGTTTGATGCCGGCACCGGATCCGCCTCCGGCAATGGTGATCTGGATGTCTGGGTTGGCCGTCATAATGGCTTGGGCCGCCGCCTTCATGACGGGGATATGGGCGGTACCGCCGGAAATGCGTAGAATTCCTTTTTCCGAGGAAAAGGCGTCCAAATCGCCGGCCCAGGCCGGAAGGCCCAGCAGGCAGAGACTCAGTATTAATGAGGGAATCAGGCTTTTTCTCATGTCTTTTCTCCGTTGGACAATATGGAACAATTAAGAGTAATGGCCATTTGTATTCCCAATCCCGGCAGGAAGCAAATTCATAATTCCCCTGGTTTGGTGGAGATGGTATTGAGAAAAACGATACCACCGCCACAAAACCAGGGGGATTTATGGATGGAATTGTCGTAAGCCATTCTTTAAAAAGGGATGGGTGGGCTTGGTTCTGTTTTTTTGTTCCAGCCCCTTGGGTTGGGTGAAAGATGATTTTCCAAAGGAAAAGGGGGGGGATGCCGACTCTACCCTTGATCCTGTCTTGGGGAAACCGTGTTTTTGGTTTTTGGGAGAATGGCGGCTGGGTGATGTTTGGGAAATGTGCCCGGATTGGGTGCAAGGTAAACAAGGGGCTGTTTCTAAAAAACATCTAGACTTTTGGCCTAATCCATGATTGAATGCCTTTTATGAGCAGACACGATGTGACAGATGAAGAATGGCAAGTGATTCAGCCCTACTTGGAAGAAAAACGAAATGATCCAAGAGGCCGCCCATCAAAGGATCCCCGCATAATGTTTAATGGTGTCCTTTGGATTTTAAAAACAGGGTCTTCTTGGAGAGATTTACCGAAAGAATTTGGCCCATGGCAGACTGTTTATAAACGTTTCAACAAATGGAGTCGGATGGACGTTTGGGAAGAGTTACTATCCAATCTATCAATAAGTTCTGATTTGGATACAGCTTCAGTAGACGGCTCCTATGTCAAAGTTCATCAACATGGCACAGGGGCAAAAGGGGGCATTTCAAACAAGAAATAGGGCGTAGCAGAGGCGGGTTGACCACTAAAATTCACGCCACTGTCGATGGTTTGGGCAATCCTGTAAGAATCAGGCTTACAGGAGGAGAAGTCCATGACATCGTTCCCGCCATTGAAATGATTGATGGGGTCTCGGCGGATTACATTTTGGCTGATCGGGCTTATGATGCCGATCAGTTCATTTCTTTTGTAAATTCACAAGACTCCCAGATAGTTTGTCCTCCTAAAAAGAACCGGAAAGTTCAACGCAAGTATGATCGACATTTATACAAAGAACGTCATCTTGTTGAATGTTTCTTTGCAAAAATCAAAGCATATCGACGCGTTGCAACACGATATGAAAAATTGGCCAGAAATTATAAGGCCACTGTTTTAATAGCAGCATGTATGGTTTGGCTGCACTGATTATTTAGAAACAGCCCCTATATTGAGAGTGCATTTATCCATACATTAGTTTTGATAGATAAGCTCAACCTTTCGAGAACTTATGAACAAGTCCGTGATATTTTTGATAAGGCCAAAAAAAAGGGTTCGGAGAAAGCCAACACGGTGTCGATGAACCTTATTTGCAATGGTCTGCTGAAATATATGAATTTTTGCAAGCCATCGGGAATAGTTACAATGTACATCCCTTTTCCAATTTAGTTTCAAAAGATATTATTTCAATTTTAAGAGCAACTCTTTACTCTATTATCGATAAAAACATTTTCGATAAACCCCCAGCCCGTGAAAGAGAAGTTCATTCTCGTATAGAAGCTGTTTTAAAATGTGTTTTTCCAGACCTGAAACATAAGCCTTCAATAAATAAACCAATAAAGAATTTTGAACCAGACACAGGGCTTCCTTCTATTAGGACTCTAATCGAGTATAAGTTCATTTCTAATCAAAATGACGCAAAACGAGTGTCTGACGAAGTACTTGCTGATACACGTGGTTATTTTTCGCGTGAGTGGGAAAGGTTTATTTACGTTATTTATGAAAAATCACGTATCAAACCAGAAACAGAATGGACTCAAATGTTAGAAGAATGTGGGGTTCCAAGCAATACACATATTTTAGTGCTGCCTGGTGAGTCAATAACGCCATAATTAAATATCAATCTCTTCCAACGGATCGCAAAAAGCGGCGCCTGCAGAAGAGTTGATTCTTGAAGACTGGACGAACGAGTTCCGGGGACAGCATACTTAATTCCAAGAAAAACCCAGCAATTAATTTTTGCCCTTTATTTCAAAAAGAATAAGTCAACCGACAAAAGGCCCGATCCATATCCGTGTATGCATGAACAGCGGCATCACTATCCTCAGCAAAATAAAA
>JAKSBM010000093.1 GCA_022361135.1 Desulfobacterales bacterium
GAGCCAGAGCCTCCCCAGGACTCAGAACCGAAAATCGCCGACAACGATATGGACGATTTGGCTGCCCTGATTGGAACACCCTCTTCCGGGGATTCGGTCCCAGAGGCAGATGAAGAAAAGACAAATTCAGTGGAAACAAAGGGCGAAGAAGATATGGATGATCTTTTTGCCCTTGTGGAAGGACCGGGTGAAAACGCTTCCACCGAAGAAGAAGCTCCGGCACAAGCCCCCCCAGAGAAACCGGAAGAGCCGACACCATCCATTAAACCCGGGATCACCCCCCAGGAGGATATGGGAAAATACAAGGCTGAGATCATGAAAATCATGATCCAGATGAAAAAGGACGGCTTGACTGCGGAAGAAACTGCCCAACGCTTCAATGGGGAAGGCGTCCAGACCTTATCTGGGAAACCGGAATGGAGCGTTAAGGCAATTTCTAAGATTTATTCATTCATTGACGCCGCCAAATAGAGAAACGAACCGGTGCACCTATCGTGCACCGGCCTTAATGGCAAACTGATCGTCGATAAAGGCATCCAGATCGATGAGGTTGGTCATGATCTTCATCTCATCCATCATATATTTCTGAATCTGATCCAAATCTTCCTTCACCGGCAACAACTCCCCGGTCAAAATACGATCCGGCGGGTTGGTCAGAACATTTTTAATGAGTTCCTGGTCCTGGGAAAGAAAATCCCCACCGATGATGGAGGCGGGTTCGGGCTGGGCATCAACGGCCAGGCCGGAACGGACAAAACTGGTGCAGATTTCCTGGATGGCTTCGGGATGCTTTTCAATGACCTCCGACCGCATGACAAATACACAGCAGGGATGTTTGGGCCAAAGATCCTTGGACAATTGAAATTCTTCCCCATGCCCCTGGGCAATAACCTGGGATCCGAACGGCTCTGCCACGATGAACCCACCGATTTCACCCTCGTCATCATATTCTATGGCCTCGGGCATCTGAAAGGGTGCCACAACCTCCAGGGTAACATCCACACCCTTTTCCGTGGCGCGGCCCGGCTTTAGTCCCTTCTCGGACAAGAGTTTGTGGAAAAGCATATTGTGAATGGAAAGCTGATAGGGGATCAATACGGTCTTGCCGGCGAAGTCTTCAATGGTTTCAATGCCGGCTTTTTTACTTTTCACCAGGATGCTGCCCGATTTATGGGTCAGAAGCAAAAGCTTCAAGTCAACACCGGACTTGAACAAGTCCATGGCCGTGGGAGCCAGAACCATGGCACCGTCAATGGCCTTCACAGCCAGTGCATCGGCGACTTCATTCCATCCATTCTTTACGACCGGCTCAAGGGTGCAATGCTCAAATTTTTCCATCCCTTTTTGTAATTTTAGCGCGGTAACACCCAGAATAAGGTGATCCGTAATTTTAAGATAGCCTATTTTAATTGCCGGTTTTTCCGCCATCGAAAATTCCTCCGGATAAAAGAAATAAGGTGGGTAAAGATATATTCGTTCTGTTTAACCGGAGTTTGAAATTGTGATACTCCGGCCTGTCAAACCTGCTGCAATTCACACTGATCGCATGGGTAAAATCTTACATATTTTGAATATAAAGTAAAGCGGAAGTTTCCTGTCGGAGTAGGCGATGACGGGTATAATGCTGTGGCCGATAAAGGTCAGCTAGAAAATATCAGTGGGGATGATCTAGAAAATAGGCCGCAAGTTGGAGGTCCGCCGGTGTGGTGAGCTTGATATTCCGATGGCAACCGGCCACGGTATTCACCCGTTCCCCTGCAAACTCCATGATGGAGGCATCGTCCGTGGCATCAAAACCGGCCTGGGAGGCAGCGTCATAGGCACGGATCAGGGCATTGAGTTCAAAGAGCTGGGGCGTCTGGGCCCGGAAAAGCCGGGAGCGGTCCAGGGTCTTCTCCACCTGCCCGCCTCCGTTCATCTGCTTAATGGTATCGGTTAGAGGAAGCACGGGTATGCATCCCTGATCCGGTTGGGCCGTCTCCACCAGACGATCCAAGAGCTCGGTGGAAACAAAGGGACGGACTCCGTCATGGACCATGACCATGGAGAGGGATTGATCTGTCTTGGTTTGGCTTGCTTTGATCAGTCCGTTGTAAACCGACGCCTGCCGTGTAAGCCCCCCCGCAGTGATCTCAATGGGCGTTGAAATGGAACAGGTGGAGATAATCTCCCCACGGCAAAATTCCAAATCATTTTCCGGCACCACCAATACCATGTGGGAGACGGCGGGGTGACGATCAAAGGCGGCAA
>JAKSBM010000532.1 GCA_022361135.1 Desulfobacterales bacterium
CACCTCGGCCCGGCGCCGTTTTTTCTCGGTCAGGTTCCGACAGACCACCACCACCCGGGTGACCTTTCCGGCCTTGTCCCGCTGGACCACATTGGCCGTGAGCCAGAAATCCTGATACTTGCCCTGGTTCCAGAGCTGGATTTCCGTATCGTTTTCCACCCCCGTTGCAAAACAGGTCGACACAATGCAGTCCTCGGGGGGGCTGGGCAATCGATAGAGGGCCTTGAAATAGGGGGCGCCGTCGGCCTGGTCTCCCATGACCCGCCGGGCCTTGTCGTTGATCCAGAGGATTTCACCGGTGTCGTCCACCATGAGCATGACATCGTTCACCGAATTGATGATACCCCGGATTTTTTCCTCGCTCTGGCGCAGAGCCTTCTGGGCCCGGTTCAGTTCGTCGATGCGACCGTGGATGGCCCCGAAACTGGCCTTCATGGCCCGGGCCATGGAGTTGAACTGCCGGGAGAGCACCTCGATCTCATCCCCGGTCTCCTTCACCGGAATTTCAATGAAATGGCCGTTGGCAATCTGGGCCGCCCCCTGGGTGAGATCCCGCACCGGTTCCAAAAGCCGCTGCATGAAAAAGGAAACCACCAGGGCAAAGACCACCCCGCCTCCCCAGAGGATGAGCAGGGAATACCGGGTGTAAAAACGAATGAGGTCCTGGATCAGGCTCCAGTCCCCCTGGGTGATCACCCCCCAGCCCGTGCCCGGCACCGGGGCATAGCTGGAAATGACCTTTTCCCCGGTGATGTCCCGGGTCACCAGGGTACCGATTTCCCCGGCAATCACCCGCTGCACCGGCTCCCGGTCCGTGGCCGGCTCCCCCATGAGGGAGGGCTGGCGATGGTAAAGAACCCGGCCCTTGCGGTCCACCAGATAGGCATAGGAGGCCTTGCCCGACTTGTATTCCAAGACTTTGGTATAGGTGGTGCCCAGGGTGGAATAGTTCAGGGAACAGACCCCGGCCACGGCCCCGGCAAATTCATTGTCCGCCCCCAGGATGGGAACGGCAATGAGAACCATATCCCGGTTTTTCACCGTGAGAATGTCGGAATAGAAGGGCCTCAGGGTCTTTCTCAAGGTTCGAAATCCCTTGGCATCGGGGAATTGGGGGGCCTTGTAAAAGGTTTCCCGGGGATAAAACCCCGTGACCGCGCCCCGGGTATCGTAGAAGAAGATTCCCCCGTCAAAAAAGTGGAGCCAGTTCCTCCCCCGGGCCACGCCCCCATCGTCGGAGGTTGGGGCCTGGCCGCTCCGGGATTGCCCCTCGGCCAGGGTCTGGAGGAAAAGGGGATACCGGGCCAGGTTTTCCGCCAGCCGCTTGCCCGTCATTTCCGCCAACTCCACATCCCTTCTCTGGACGACTTCCAAGGCCGTGTTTTTAATGGTCACCAGGGAAAGGACCGACAGCACGCCCATGACGAAAAAGCTGGGCAGCAGGGTCCAGAAAATGATCTTGATATGAATACTTTTAAAGGGGGATGCCACCATGGATTTTCCCGCCGTTATTCCGGCACACGGTTCCAGGGTCTGGAAATGTATTTCTCAAGTTTTTCCTGGACTTCGGGGGTTACCCATCCACCCCATTGTTCCCGGTATTGATCCAGGAAAAAGAGGGCGGTTTCCCGAAATCCGTCGGTGTCACCGGGCAGCTGCTCCCGCTTGAAGAGGATGTCGTTGAATAATTGCACCGGGATTTCCATCTTTTTGAACATGTCCACCACGTCCGGAGCCTTTTTCATGAGCCGGGAATGGGCGATCTTATGGACGGTGTTGGTATTGTACGCACAGGCCACGGGCAGGGGCTCTCCCCCGGGTGTGGCTGCGGATTCAATGACATCCCGCCAGACCGCTTCGCTGTAGTCGGGCTCCTCCAGACGATACCAGTCCTGGTTGGTCATGAGGGCATTGGGTTCCCAATAATACCCAAAGACGGGCAGCCTCCGGGCACGGGCACTTTCATAGATGGATTTCAGGGCCTTGGGGGAGGTGGGGGAGACGGTGTTGAAGTACCGGTCCAAGCCGTAGGCGGCCAGTTTGACCCGGTTGATGTCCCGGCAGGCCCAACCGTAGATACAATTGAAAAACAATCCCTTGGAGGGGTCTTCGGGGTCCATGAAGTCCTGCCAATGGGCCTTCATGTCAAAAACGGTTTTCACCCCCTTTTCCTCGGCATACCAACGGGGAATGATCCAGTATTGGCGCCCCTGGCTATAGATGCTCCCCAGGTCCACAATGCGGCCCTGGTTCCGGGCATTGTCGTACCAGACCAGGTTGTTGGCCTTCCACATTTCAAGGGTGATGTCGATGTCCCCCCGGATGAGGCGACCGTGGACTTCCTTGATGGTGGATTCCACCTTTTCCACCTTGTAGCCGTATCCCTTTTCAATGATGATACCGGCAATGGCGTTGGTGAGTTTTTGAATGTCGATTTGATCGGCGTGGAGTCGGATGACGATATCCGAAGGATTGGGATTGGAAAAGTGGTAGAGCAGGATCAGGGTGAGGCAGGCGGCCAGTGCAAAAATTTTTCTGGTGGTGATTCTCAGTTTCGTCCCCATCACAAGCTCCCTGTGGTCCCATGGTCAGGAAGGCTGCTCCTATCGGTTAAAAAAGGTGATAGTACCACAGCCCCATGGACAATACCATTTCATTTTTTGGGGTGAAGGGTATGCCGTCCCCCCCCGAATTGCGGTCCGGCATACCCTTATATCGGCTTACTTCTTCAATTCAGCCGTGATTGCAGGAACCACTTCGAAAAGGTCGTCCTGAATACAATAGTCGGATACCCTGAAAATCAGTGCATCCGGATCATTGTTGATGGCAACAATGACATCGGAAGTGGACATGCCGGCCACATGCTGCATGGCGCCGGAAATACCACAGGCGATGTAGAGTTTGGGAGAGACCACCTTACCGGTCTGTCCCACCTGGTCGGACACGGGACGCCAGCCCAGGTCAACGGCGTTACGGGAGGCTCCGACGGCACCGTTGAGGGTAGCGGCCAGA
>JAKSBM010000442.1 GCA_022361135.1 Desulfobacterales bacterium
CGTGGACAACCAGACCTGGAACCGGCGCTACCGGGAATACATGGATAAGATTAAAACCGGATCCATCTATGACGTGGCAGAGGTCTTCCGGGATCTTTTTCAATTGAAGCTTGAAAAAGACCTCTCCTTTGGCGAGAGAAAATTATTGGATACTGCCCAGAATCTTCTGGTCCAGGAGCTTTCAACGGCCAAAGATATCGATGAAAAATCCATGATGCAAGAGATTGAAAATCTTTTCGATTAATCTGGGATCATTTTTTTTTGTGAAAAACCGGCAGACTTAAGTGTCTGCCGGTTTTTTGTATTTTAGGATGGCTGTTGTGAACATTTCCATTGTGGTGGATTCTTCGGACTCCGGGCGTCGACTGGATGCCCTGGTCCACGATCAATACAAAGACCTTTCCCGGAGCCGGGCATCGGCCCTGATCCGATCCGGGGATATCCGTGTGGATGGAATTCAAAAGCGTCCGGGATATAAGGTGAAAACCGGTGAAACCATATCCGGTGAGAGTCCCGATATTTCCCATGAACCCATTGTGCCGGAACCCCAGGCCATGGCCCTGGATATCCTGTACGAGGATGATCAATTGTTGGTGGTCATGAAGCCGGCGGGGGTGGTGGTCCATCCCGGTGCCGGGAATGTGGATGCCACCCTGGTGAACGGGCTCCTCCACCATTATCCACACATGGCTTCCGCCTGCGAGGATCCCCTGCGTCCCGGCATCGTCCATCGGTTGGATAAGGATACCTCCGGTCTCATGGTGGTGGCCAAGACCCCGTCGGCCTTTGCCTTTTTAAAGGATGAGTTTTTCCACCACCGGGTGGAGAAGATTTACCAGGCCCTGGTCTGGGGCAGCCACCTGGACGACGAGGGGAGGGTGGATCTGCCCATCGGGCGTCATCCTGTGAAGCGAAAACAGATGGCTGTGGATTCCTCCGGCGGTCGACCGGCACTCACCCATTGGACCGTTTTAAACCGCTATAAAAACGCCTGCCATGTCCGCGTCCGACTCCATACCGGCCGGACCCACCAGATCCGGGTCCATTTCCATGCCATGGGCCACCCTTTATTGGGGGATCGGGTCTACCAATTCAAACGGTTTCGTAAGCAGGGCGGCGGTGCACCCCGTCAAATGCTCCATGCCGGTGAGTTGGGATTTCACCATCCCGTGACCCATGAATTCCTAAGCTTTTCCAGTGAACCTCCCTTGGATTTTATGGCCACCTTATCCAAACTTCAGCCCCAATAAAAAAAGGCCGGATCCCCCAGGGGATCCGGCCTTTTTCTTATATGTATTCCGGATTAAGCCGGTGTGGGCTCAATCTTGATGGCACATACCTTGAGTTCCGGGATTTTGGATGTGGGATCCAGTTTGGCGTTGGTCAGCTCATTGGCCGCCGCATTGGCAAAGTGGAAGGGGATGAATACGGTCCCGTCCACGGCCTTGTCTGAAATTTCCAGCCGTGCTGAAATTTTTCCACGTCTTGAGGATACATCCACCATGTCTCCGGTGCCCAGTCCCAGCTTGGCGGCATCCCCTGCGGAGATTTCCACAAAGCATTCCGGTGAAAGCTGATTCAGCCCGGCGCTCTTCATGGTCATGGTGCCGGTGTGGTAATGGTAGAGTACCCGGCCGGTGGTGAGGATATAGGGATAATCCTTACAGGGCTCTTCCGCCGGTGGTGCATGCTCAATGGCATGGAAGTGTCCCTTCCCCCGGGTGAACTGACTGGTGTGGAGGATGGGGGTGCCCGGATGGTTTTTATCGGGGCAGGGCCAGTGGATACCGACCTTGTCGATGCGTTCCCAGGTAATGCCTTTGTAGGACGGGGTCAGGGTGGTCATTTCCTTGAAGATTTCATGGCTGTCTTCATAGTCCATGCCGTATCCCATGCGACGGGCGATGTCACAGAGGATTTCCCAATCCTGGCGGGCGTGTCCCGGTGCATTGACCGCTTTTCTCACCCGCTGAACCCGACGTTCGGTGTTGGAGAAGGTGCCCTCCTTTTCCGCAAAACAGAAGGCCGGCAGGACCACATCGGCCATGGCCGTGGTTTCGGTCTGGAAAATATCCTGGACCACGAGGAATTCCAGGTTTTCCAGGGAATGGCGGGCATGGCTCAAATCCGGATCGGAAACCATGGGGTTTTCCCCGATGATGAACATGGATTTGAATTCACCGTCGTGGGCCTTGTTGAACATTTCCGTCACCGGAATCCCCGCATTGGGGGAAAGGTCCTTGACCTTCCATGCGGTTTGTACTTTTCCCGGACCCCTTCGTCGGTGACCGGCTGGTAGGCGGTGTAAACATTGGGCAGTCCGCCCATGTCACAGGCACCCTGTACGTTGTTCTGTCCACGCAGGGGGTTGACCCCGCCACCGGCTTTGCCCAGGTGGCCGCAGAGCATGGAAAGGTTGGCCAGGGATTTTACATTATCCGTACCGCAGGTGTGCTGGGTGATACCCATGCAGTAGAGAATGGTGGCGGCTCCGGCCTTGGCGAATTCACGGGCCACTTCCCTGAGATCTCCGGCGGGAATGCCGGTGATGGCTTCCACAAATTCCGGTGTATATTTTTCCAGGACCGGCTTGAGTTCTTCGATGTTTTCCGTGCGGCCATCGATGAAGGCGTCGTCCTGGAGATTTTCTTTAATGATGATGTGCATGAGACCATTGATCCAGGCAATATCGGTGCCGGGTTTGGGTCTCAGCCATTTTACGGCATGGTCGGCCAGCTTGACCTTACGGGGATCGATCACATAGAGCTTTTTGCCCTTGAGAACGGCCCGTTTTACAAAGCTGGACAGAACCGGATGGTTTTCCGTGGTATTGGATCCGGTGACCAGGATCATGTCCGAGGTTTCAATGTCGGCAATGGTGTTTGTCATTGCGCCACTTCCGAATGCTGCAGCCAGACCGGCTACGGTGGAGCTATGTCACAATCGGGCACAATGGTCGACATTGTTCGTTTTGAGCACCGCCCGGGCAAATTTCTGGGCGATGTAGTTGTCCTCGTCGGTGATACGGGCCGAGGTCAGCACTCCCATGGTGTCGGGGCCGTGGGTGTCGCGGATCTGGGTGAGTTTGTCGGCCACAAGATCCAGGGCTTCGTCCCAGGAGGCTTCCACCTGCTTGCCGTCCTTTTTGATCAGGGGACGGGTGAGGCGTTCCGGAGAGGAGACGAAATCAAAACCAAACCGGCCCTTGACGCAAAGGCTGGCGTTGTTGGGGGCCAGATCGGGATCGGCACCGTCGATTTTGACAATTTTATTGTCCTGGACAAAGACGTCCAATTGACAGCCCACACCGCAGAATGAACAGGTGGTCCGAACGGTTTCCGTATCGGTGAACCGGTCATCCCGGAAGGATTTGTCCGGAATCAGGGCGCCCACGGGGCAGACCTGGAGACATTCGCCGCAGAAAACGCAATCGCTGTCCTTAAGGGGAGCATCCTGGCTGCCGGCAAAGATTTTGTCGCCCTTGGGACCGAACTCAATGGCGTTGTTTACCTGGACTTCGCAACAGGCCTTGACGCAGCGTCCGCACATGATGCAGCGGCTGAAGTCACGGATGATAAAGGGGTTAGCCCGTTCCGTTTCATAGGTGCAGGGATTCAAACGTGCGCCCTGGGTTTTTACCTGATACCGGTAGGCCAGATCCTGGAGTTCGCAGTCTCCCCAGACCGGACAGAGATCTTCCTTCCCGTCATTTTCAAGCACTTCCATCTGAAAGGAGGTCCAGTCCTGGGTATCAAATTCCCGGATGGCGCAGTTGTGATTGCCTGATGCCAGCATATTCTGGATGATTTCTTTTCGGGCGGCCACAACCTTGGGAGATTCGGTCAGCACGACCATATCGGCTTGGGCCTGGGTGGAACAGGATTCCACCAGGGCGTCTTTCCCCTGGATCTCCACCAGACAAACCCGGCAGGTATTCGTGGGCTGGGTGTCCTTTAAATGGCAGAGGGTGGGAATATCGATATGATGCCGCTGGGCCACTTCCAAGATGGTTTCACCACTTTCGAAAGCCAGCTCATTTTCATTTATCGTTATAACGTTATTTTCCATGATTACTTCCCGGATTTGATTTATAGCATTTTCACTTGGTTGTCCCGGACAACGTACAATTTACTATCGTATCGGCCTTTAGATGTCAATGTAGGTAGAAAATAATTTTGATCGATCTTGTTGACTTTTCATATATCAAATGATTATTACAGGGATGATTTATTAAGATGCGGATAGTAATATACGGCCGGATTACACTGGCCAGAACCTCATAAAAATTATTAGGGTAAGACACGAGGATATATAGTAATGATTCAATCGATCTTGTTAATGGGTGGGCTTGGAGTTGCAATCGGAACTGTGTTGGTAATCGCTTCAAAGGCGTTCTATGTGTATGAGGATCCACAGGTGGTTGCCATTGACGATGTCCTTCCGGGAGCCAATTGCGGCGGGTGTGGGTTTCCCGGTTGTACAGCCAATGCCGAAGCCATTGTTAAGGGTGAACAGGATGTAAATTCCTGTGTGGCCGCAGGAGAAGACGTGGCCAATGCCATTGCCGCCATCATGGGGGTTTCCGTCTCCGATAAGGAACCTGAGTTTGCCGGTGCCGGTTGTTTCTACGGCACTGAAGATGCCGATTTGAATTATATATATAAAGGTATCAAGGATTGCCGGGCCGCCGCCATGCTCCTGGGGGGCATGAAGGTCTGTCGCATTGGCTGTCTGGGCCTTGGGACCTGTGTCACCGCCTGTAAATTCGGTGCCCTGCGCATCGGTGAAAACGGGCTTCCCGAAGTGGATCAGACCAAGTGTACCGGTTGCGGTGCCTGTGAAAAGATCTGTCCTAAAAATATCATTCGACTCACCTCAACCACCCGCAGGATCATGCGGGAATATACCCTGGAAGAGTGTGTGACCCCCTGCCAGCAGGCCTGTCCCTCCGGGCTGGACATTAAAGAATATGTCCGTTTGATCAAGGAAGGTGATTATGCCGCCTCCCTCCAGGTGATCAAGGAAAGAATGCCCTTCCCCACGGTGATTTCCCGGATCTGTCCGGCATTGTGTGAATTTGATTGCCGGAGAACCCTCCAGGATGAATCCGTTGGTATCAACGATCTGAAACGCTTTGTCGTGGACTGGGAGCGGGGCTTGGAAGAACGGATTCAGCCCTACAAAGCCCCGGGAACCGATAAGAAGATTGCCGTTATCGGCGGTGGTGTGGAAGGGCTTTCCGCAGCTTACTTCACCGCCCGTCTGGGCCATGCCCCCACGGTATTTGAAGCCACGGAACATTTCGGCGGTATCCTGAGAAAGGCCATTTCCAGGGACCGGTTGAAAATGGAAGAGCTGGAATGGGATGTCCAGGGTATCTCAGATTTAGGGGTTGAATTGAAGAACCAGGCCGTTGCCGGTGTGGATTTCACCATCCCCGGTCTCATGAAGGAAGGCTTTGACGCCGTATTCACCGCCACCGGCGGATGGGATTCCCGCCTCATGCGGGAAGAGGCCGACAAGATCATCCAGGTCTTCCCCGGTGCCTACCTGCTCATCGACCTTTTGCGCAGTGCCCAAAATTCTGCCCTGGACATTAAAGCGGGTGAACGGGTGGTTATTGCCGGTGACGGTGTGAACCTGCCCCAGGCCGTTGAAAGACTCAAGGACATGGGCGCCCTGGAAATCGTTGTGGTCAGCCGGAAGGACAGCCTGGAACAGGCCGAAGCCGCCATCTCAGCCGGAGCCGACCTCATGCTCAACTCCGGCATCGTCCGCATCCTGGGTGAAGATGAAAATCTGACCCAGGTGGAAGTGGTCGATCTGGCCACGGGTGAAGCCCGGCTCATCGATGCCGATACCCTCTTCATCGGTGCCGGTCGTTTCCCGGAACTGGTGTTTACGCCCCAGCGTCCCGAAGAAGAAGAGATGATCATTGACCTGACCGCACCCCTGGCCTGGGAAGCTGTGGAGTTCTTCAAAAAGGTTGAAACCGAAAGTGAATTGGGCCTGCTGTCCGGTCAGAACATGATTTCCGAATATCCCTCAGCGGTTTCCGCCATCAATGGTGGCCGGAAAGCCGCCGCTGCCATCCACAACCGGATGTATGGAATCGAATACCAGGACAACATCAATGTGATCAAGGATGCATCCTGTCTCCAGGGTGTGGATGAGATCCACGATGTTGAAAATATACCCCGGCAGAGATTTGAAATTGCCGATGGCCCCTCTGATCTGAAGGATTCTTTTTCCACGGGCCTTACCGTGGAAGGTGCCAAGGCCGAAGCCGACCGTTGTCTGAAATGTGGACTGGTCTGCTACCAAAGAAAGGCCGACACCACACAATTGTCATAGTTTTGTTTCGGTATGCCGGTATCGGCAGGCTGTAAATTGAATTGGCGGAAAAAAACCTATGAGATCTGAGCAGATTCTTGTTGTTGATGATGAACGCCGGATTGTGGACAATATCACCACCTGTCTGAAGCGGGAAGGATTTCAGGTTACAGGTGCTCACTCCGGTGACCAAGCGGTGTCACTGTCCGCCCATAAGCGGTTCGACCTGGTCTTGCTGGACATCAGCATGCCCGGAATGAACGGGTACGAGGCCATGGAGCATCTCCTGGGACAATGTCCGGATATGCTGATCATTATCA
>JAKSBM010000929.1 GCA_022361135.1 Desulfobacterales bacterium
GGAAAAAGGAAATCAGCATGGGCTTGGTGTCCTTGGCCTCCCCCATTTCATCGGCCACATCCAGCATGGGTTTGGCCCGGTCGCTGAAGGTTTTCCCCGTGGTGAGCACCCGTTGCTCCGCCCGGGCCATGGGTCCGAAATCCCGTTTGGTGATGAGGATAATCCCCACCATGAGCACGGCCAGAATACAATAGAAGTTCATGGGGATGCCGTGCAAATAGCCTTCAAAGGCAGAGACCCCTTCAATGCCGGCAGCATCGATGCCCGACTGGACCATGCCGATCTGGAAGGCAATCCAGTCGGAGATGAAGAAGGTGGCCACGGGAGCGGCGGTGGAGTCCACGATGTAGGAGAGTTTTTCCTTGGAAATCTTCATCTCGTCAAAGATGTCCCGGAAGACATTGCCCACGATGGCGGCGTTGATATAGTCGTTGATGAAAATAATCAGCCCCAGAACCCAGGCTGCAATGCCGGCCTGGTCCCGGGTTTTGATCTTATTCTTGGCCCAGGCACTCAGGGCCTTGGAGCCGCCCAAACGCCAGATCAGGGCCACACCGGCACCCATGAGGAGGTTAAAGAGCAAAAGACGGGCATTCCAATCGTCGGTCATGGAACCGATGATGCCTTCCAGGGAATGGGTAAATGCGGCCAGGGGATTCCCCCCGGCAAAAATCATCCCGCCGGTGAAAACGCCCATGAAGAGGGATAGTAAAACCCGTTTGGTCACAAAACAACTGATAATCGCCACCAGGGGCGGAAGTACTGCCAACGCGCCATAATCTGCCTGCATGCCTGCTCTCCTTGCTCTTTTTCTAAAATTAACTCAAAGGGATCAGGATCGCCGTTCTCCCCTGCAATCCACCAGGGGGTCATCCGGAAGAATCCCTGTCTGCTTGTCTCCACTATTTTTGATTAAACACTGTGTAACCCAATATCCCCGGCAGACGGTTAAAATCCGCTGTCCCGCAGGATGAACGGCATTAAATTACCATCACCAGGAAAATGTCAAACGATAAAAAATCACAACTCACATGTAAAAACGCATGGGAAAGGGAATTGCGCAGAAGCACACCAAAAGAATCCATGATGCAATTTCAATGGCATACCAGAAAAAGCCATCACTCCAAAATGGATGTACCATCTGGTGATACAAAGAAATCTCATGGGAAAGGACGCAGGGAAAAGCCGGGGAAGGCCATGGAAAAAACAAACCCGGAGCGAACCTGAAATCCGCCCCGGGCTATAAAAGAAACGGGTTTAAAATTTTTTTTTATTCCTTGGGCGTTCCCATGACCTCGGTAAACATATCTTCGTCCCAGGGACGGGCATCGGCCACGTTCTGGCGGAACTTGATGAAATCGATGGTGTCCTGCCCGGTAATACGCTTGGTGTTGAAGGCGCCGAATCCCAGGAAGGCTTCCCCGCCCATGTTGGCGGCCAGCCAGTGGCGATGGTCGTTCTTCAGGGTATCCCAGAAAAATTTCTTTTTCTGGCGGATGCCGTCGATAGACTTGATCAAGCAACCGGGAAAGAGGTTGGCAAACTTCCAGACCACGCTGTTCACTTCCTTGTCCAAAAGTTCAAAGTCGGCATTGGCCTGGTGTTCCTTCAGGAAAGCACGGCCTTCCTTAAGGGCGGCGCCACTCTTGTATTCCCCGTAAACCACTTCCCCGTCCTGGATGTAATTGTCCGTGACGATGGTGGGATTGCGCACCCATTCCCCGTCCACCTTGAGCACGGGAACCACCTTGGAAATCATGCCCTTTTGCTTCATCTTGTAAGCGGACCACATTTCACAGGAGATGCAATTCCACATGGCATCCTCCATGGTGAGGAACCAGGGCAGGAAGTCGGAAGATCCACCGGCCGGGGCGGAACCGTGCTTGGGACCGGCCTGGCCGAAGATGGCCAAATCCGAAGAAACTGCGATGTCGCAGGCCAGACCGATTTCCTGGCCCCCGGCCACCCGCATGCCGTTGACCCGGCAGATCACGGGTTTTTTACAGGCCAGGATGGCATCCACCATGTGGTTGAACAGCTCCATGTATTGGCCGTATTCGTCGCAGCGACGGGAGTAGTATTCGGAATATTCCTTGGTATTGCCCCCGGTGCAGAAGGCATAGGGGCCGGTGCCGGTGAAGACCACGGCCACAACGCTGCGGTCCAGGGAGGCATTTTCAAAACCGGCGATGACGCCCTTGACCATGTCCGTGGTA
>JAKSBM010000194.1 GCA_022361135.1 Desulfobacterales bacterium
GGCCTGTTTGGCTGTCGACCAGCAACGACGGATCCCCTGCCAGGATGCGGGGGACCAGAATTTACCAGATGATGCCACGGTGAGAGCAAAAGAGATCAACGGCATGGGCCTGTTTCCCACGAAAAACTGGGGACTTAATACAGTTCCTATTTCTACTTGACCACTTCATTCCATCTGAATTGGTTTAAGAGAGTCCTATCCCCGATATCATTGCGGGCACGGACCGATATGTCCCCCATTGAAAGAACGTGTGGAAAGCTGAGGCAGGGATTTATCCCTGGGAGCCCACCGAAAGCGCCTATTCTTTTGCCTGGACGTAGAGGCTGCCGGAATTATTTTTACTATTAAGTCTCATCCAATTTGCTTCCATTGCTTTGTTATTTCAATGGTGTTGTTTGAACAAGTAAATGGATGCGTATGTTTAATTCCGCGATCCATTTTCTTTTTTCTTGACTCGCGGTGGTTTTGAGTGTTAGACACGTCAAACTTTCTTGGGATCAAAATTGATGTTATGACTATCTTTAAAACTTTTGAGAGGAAAATTATGTCTCGATGTGAGAATTGTAGTCGCCGCGAATTTTTAAATAAAACCGTTACTGCGTTGGGGTTGGCCGCTGCTTCGGGGCTTTGTGTCCCCACAGGGCTTTTGGCTTCTGGAAAGGATTCCCTGGGGGTGGATATTACGGGGCGTTGTGTCTTCAACAGCATTGTGGTGACCCACGAAAACCAGGAAGGCCTTCCCAATCCGTACCAGAATGAAACACCCTTTGCCTTTACCATGAATGACGATTGCTCCGGGTTAGAGCATGGAATCCAGAGTGTACGTGATGGGAATGTGGACATTGCCACATTGCTCCGTCCTCTGACGGAAAATGAGAAAACAGAGCTGGAAGAAGTCCCCTTGGATCGAATGGCCTATGCCGTGGTGGTGAACAAAAAGAATCCCGTGGATGATTTGACCCTGGAACAGGTATTGAAAATCTTTGCCGGTCAAATCACAAATTGGCAGGAGGTGGGTGGGCCGGACATGGAAATTTTACTCTATCAGCAAAAATGCGGGGCCAGCTTTGAACACCAGATGGAAAAGCTTTTGGCCCAGGCCGGTATTGTGAAAGATAGGGAACGCCTGGAAGATGCCACTTTATTCGTGGAAGTGACCGATAATCAATTGGAAAAGATCGCTGAGCATGAAATGGCCGTGGCCATCGTGCCGCGCATGTTTTTTGATGACAATTCCCGCCACCTTAAAGTCGACGGTATTCGGCCCTCCAGGGCGTCTGAAAAGGATAAAACCTATCCCCTTTGTGCCCAATTGTCCCTGGTGACCCGCAAATCGCCCTCCGCCGCCGCCCGTAAATTCATTGCCCATGTAAACGGCCCCCACGGTCGGGAGATCATGGAAAAAGGCTATGAAATGAATTGGCTGGCCAACGGATTCTAATTCCCCTCCACCAGAATTTCGTGGGCAATTTTTCCATTGCCCACGAATAGGGCAGACCATGAAAATACGTAAAAAACTTACCATTGTTGTTATTTTTATTCTCATCCTGGCTGTGGCCTCTGCAATCTTGCCGATTTATATCAAATCCGGGACCATTCTCATGGCGGACAAGCAGGAACGTATCTCCCAATCCATGGAGAGTATCCGCAGGAATATTGAGTCGCGCTACCTCGGGTTTTCAGCGGATTTGACCGTGTTGGTGAAGGATCCGGAAGTGGTTGGATCCATGAAGGTGGCCAAATTTACAAAAAAATACGATCCCCTTCTGAAAAAATTGGCCCTGGCGGAAAGTTTACTTGGATACAACGGGATACAGGTCTTTGATCGCAAGGGGAAGCCGGTTCGAAAGGATATGCCCCATTTGCAGCTCCCAAAGGCGTGGGCCAAAATGGAGGATGGGGAATCCAGGGGCAGCCTGCACCAAGATGGCGATTTCATAAGGATGTTTTTTTTCAGTCCCATTTATCACAAAACCCAATTTCTCGGGACCCTGGCCCTTGAAAAGATCATGGATTCGCATTTTCTATCCACCTTTAACCCCAGCCCCAAGGTGGGTCTTTTCATCATGGCAAAAACGGGAGAGGGGTATGCGGCTGCGGTAAACTCAGACCCCAAGCGGTTTGTGGGCCTTTCTTCCATTCCCGGGGTCATTGGGGTCCAGAACAACGTGGTTCTGGGTGAAGAGAAGGGCGTTCTGGCTTTTTCCACGATTTCCCTGGGACCGGATCCCCATCAATTTATCATTGGTTTTTTTGAAGACAAGCATGAAGTGTTGGCGGTTCATTCCCAGATCCGATCCATTTCCATGGTGGTGGGAAGTCTGGTTTTGCTGGCCGGTTGCATGGCTGCCTATTTTTTCAGCGGCACCCTTTCCCGTCCTTTGGTTCAGGCGGTTGCGTTTTCACGGCGGCTGGCCGACGGGGATCTAAGCGACACCTTGGACATTCAACGGCATGATGAGATCGGGGAATTCTGTCAGGCTCAAAATGCCATGGTCAGGGACCTCTCCGCCCTTATCCATCGTTTGGTTGAAACGGCAGGGCAATTGGACGGTGCATCCTCTCAATTGTTTCAGGTTTCCGAAAATTTGACATGGGAATCCGGTGGAATGAGAGAGCGGAACAATACCTTGAATCACACTTCAAATGATTTGGACCAGAACATGCAGTCCGTGGCCGCGGCCATGGAGGAATCAACGGTGAATGCAGAGAATATCTCCCAGGCCGCCCAAGGGATGAAGCAGGAATTCAGTGAAATCGTCAGGCAGACCGATGCCGTGATTGAGATAACCGAAGCCGCTTCCCAAAGGCTTTCAGCATCCTTAAAGGCCATCCAGAATTTTGACACGGCTGTCACGGAAATTAACACCATCACCGGAACCATCTCCGACATCTCGGCCCGTACCAGTCTGCTGGCATTGAATGCAACCATTGAATCGTCCAGAGCCGGGGGGGAGAGTGGTCGGGGATTCGCCGTCCTGGCCAAGGAAATCAAAGAATTGGCAGAACAAAGTGCCCAGGCCACCCACCACATTCGTGATAAAATCCAGGGGATGCATGCTGTTTCAAGCCAATCCCAATCGGAAATGGCCGGCTTTGTTGGAAGCATGGAAAAAATGGATCAAATTATCCATGATGCCGTGGCCCAGATTCGGTCCCAGGATGAGAAGACCCGGGACATTGTGGGCCATGTTTCCCAGGTCTCCCTGGGGATTGGACAAGTGAATGAAAGCCTGACACAGGCCACATTGGAGAGCCATGGAATCTGCCGTGAAATGGAAGAGATGAACCAGGTGTCCATGAGGATTTCCCAGGGTAGCGGACAGGTAAGATCCAGTGCCCAGGGACTCACGGATATCGCCGGAGATCTCACCGAATTGGTTGGAAAATTTAAATTAAATTGTGTTTGATATCCACCCCAGTGGGTAATGGATTCTTCCGTTTGGGGGATTCTTTCTGGGATATACCGTAAAGCAAAGGTTGGCATTGATAATCTCCGCCAGGGAGACCGAATTGTTCCGAAAACGGGCCCGACTTTTTTCCCCTTTCAGGCGGATGGCGTTTTCCGGGCAATTGTGTGTGCAGGCGTAGCATCGGATGCAATTGTGACTGAACATGGGGCGGGGGGCCACAATGATATTGTCCATGGGGCAGACCCGGGCGCAGACTCCGCAGCCGGTGCAATGGGATTCCACGGAAAATTTTCTATCCACATCCCCGATTTCCCTGTGGTAGAGGCATCGGCCGATCTTACTGAGTTGTAATTTAATGATGTTGCACGGGGGGGATTTTTCTTTTCGGTTTTCTATATCTGAAACAATTTGGGCCAGGTGGTGGTCGATGCGTTTACTTTCCTGGTTCTGGATTTCTTCATCCATGTCAAAATACTTGATGGATGAGTCCACCATGCAGAGATGGTTCACATAGGAGAGGGGGATATGGTTCTTACGGGCCAGTCGTCCCAGTTGCGACAATGCCCCCATGTCCGTGTTCCCATAGGTAATGACGGCAAAGATATATGGGGCCCGGAATTGGGACTGGGTTAAAAATTTTTCCACCAGGGTGGGCACGCTGGCCACATAGCAGGGGAAAACGAAGCCAATGGACTCATCTGAAAAATACCGTTCCTTTGTTTTAAGTATTCCGGGGATGGAAACCAAATCGGCTTTGGGGAATTCCTTGGCAACGGCCAGGGAGTTCCCCGAAGCGGTGTAATAAAATATCTTCATGGGATAGATCCGATTCACTCGGATATTTCATGGTAATTTGCCCGGGAAGACATGGGGCTTTCCCTTCAATTGTCGTGTTGGAGAATCCCTTGGGCAAAACACTTCCAATTTACTTTCCCAACCTTGTGTTTCAGGGCAAATTCACCTGGGTGAAATATCCGTTGTAACGCCTTTAATTGTTGATCAGCTTTTCTTTTTCACACGGGCCAGTCGTTTGGCCAGCCAGATCAGGGGTTTGGTGGTGATTCCTTCCATGTCCTGTGCCACCTCTTCCAATAGTGTGGGGATGGCCAAATCCTGGGGGCATTTTTCCAGGCACTTGCCGCAGTTCACACATTTTGAGGCCAGGGATGCTTTCCCCGTTAGGATGCCCCCATTCTGCAGCACATACATCATACCGGATTTCCGATCCTGGAAGGCATGCTTGGAATTGTACCAGGAAAAGGCCGAAGGAATATCCACACCGGCCGGGCAGGGCATGCAGTATTGGCATCCGGTGCAGCCCACCCGCATGACCCTGCGGAAGGTTTGGGCGGCCTCTTCCACCAGGGCCAGTTCCGTGGAACTGAAGCTGTTGGGTTCGGCTTTTTCAGCAAGGGCCATGTTTTCGGCAATGTGCTGGTCGTCATTCATGCCGGAGAGGACCACGGTGACTCCGGGATGGTCCCAGATCCAGGAGAGTGACCAATCCACAGGGGTTCGTTTTATCTTCGACTTGTTCCATATCTTTTGCACCGCCGGGGGTGGGGTTTTGGCCAGGTTTCCCCCACGCAACGGTTCCATGACCATCACGGCCAGCTCCTTGGATTGGGCATATTCCAAGCCGACCGTACCCGCCTGGTGCCGGGTGTCCAGGAAATTGTATTGGATCTGGCAAAAGGTCCAATCATAATCATCCACAATCTCCGTAAAATGGGGAGACAGGCCGTGGAAGGAGAATCCGGGATTGATGATTTTTCCCTGTTCAACCGCATGGTCCAGGAATTCAATCACTCCGTGTTCCTTGGCCATGGCCCAGCTAGGGCCGTCCAAGGCGTGGATGAGGTAATAGTCGATGCGATGGGTTTGGAGCCGCTTGAGCTGCTTGTCCAGAATTTTGTCCATGTCCGCCTTTGAGGTACACATCCAATGGGGCAGCTTGGTGGCGATTTTAAGGCGGTCCCGGCAATGGTTCCTGGCAAAGACCTTGCCCAGGAAGGGTTCGCTTTTTCCGCCATGGTAGGGCCATGCCGTGTCAAAGTAGTTGATTCCCTTGTCCAGGGCATCCATGATTTGTTTTTCCGCCAGCCTTTCATTGATGCCCCCCAACCTTTCGGGAAGGCGCATGCAGCCGTATCCCAGAACGGAAAGCGAGTCACCGGTTTTTGGTACTTTTCGATAACGCATATGGGCTTCCTTTTTTTGGAGATTGCACCGGGCAGCCCGCCCGGGGGCTTGGCTAATCCGGTTTCATAATTGAACGTTCGTTTTTGTTGAGACCAAGGGCTTAATACCTCACCCTGGTAAGGCCCTCGGAAATCTGCCAGAGCTGCTCGGCAGCGGCCATGTCACGGGCCCGTTTGATGGGGCGAACCTTGACCGGGTATCCCTTCATCTGGGACCAGTTTCCCGGGGCGAAAAAATCGTTGGGTTCAACATCGGGGCCACAGGCCGCATACAGGGTTGGCAGGGCCCCCATGGCCGCAGTCTGGCCGAACATGGGATTGAGGAATTTTACAAAGCCGGTGTGTCGTTGGAGTTCGGTGGCCGCCCAGCCGGGATGGGCCGATGCGCAGATCACCGGTGAGTTTTTTTCCCTGAGTTTTTGGTTCAATTGGGCAATGAAGTAGAGGTTGGCGATTTTTGAAGCCCCATAGGCTTTCCAGGGTGAGTATTTCCGCTTTTCCCAATTGAGGTCGTTGAAATCAATTCTCCCAAACCAGTGGGCCGAGGAGGAAACCGCAATAATACGGCCGGCCGGAGACGCTTCCACCGCTTCCAGGAGCAGGCCGGTGAGGGCGAAGTGGCCCATGTGATTGGTACCCATCTGGAGTTCAAAGCCTTCCAGGGTTTTGCCGTAGGGCGGGATCATAACCCCGGCGTTGTTGATGAGTAGATCAATGGCGGGGAATCGGCGCAATACCAGATTGGCAAAGGCCTTGACCGAGTCAAGGCTGGAGAGATCCAGGGGCATGACTTCCAACTTGGCCCCGGGCAGCTCTTTTTTAATGGTGCGGGCGGCAACCTTTCCTTTGGTCATATTGCGGCAGGCCATGACGACCTGGGCATTTTTTGCGGCAAGGGCCTTGGTGGTTTCAAATCCAAGGCCGGAGTTGGCTCCGGTGACCAGGGCGACTTTGTCGGTTAGATCGGGAATATCCGATGCGGTCCATTTGGGTGACTTCATTCCATCTCCTGTGGTTTTAATTGAATGTTCGTTTATTCAATTTCGATTTTTCATGGGAAGCGATTAACGTTTAACCGCATCCCAGGCCAGTTGAAAGGCCGACTCAATGGCTTCCCGGGTCAGTTTAAAGTCCGAGCAGAGTTGGGGTTTGGCCAGCAAGGTAACGGGATGGTAAATGAAAGCGGCCAAAATTTCAAAATCAACGTCCTTGATGATTTTTTCCGCAATGCCCCGGTCCATGACCCGGAAGAAGGGAGCGAAAAATGCCTCCACCTCTTCAACATCAACCAATTGTCTGAATGGGCAATTGGAAAATTGTTCAATGTATTGAAAATAGTTGGAATGCTCCTGGGCAAAGGCGAAGATATTGATCCACAATTGTTTAAGGCAATCGTAAATGGGGGCGGTTTCGTCAAAGTCGTGCAACAGAAATTGACTCATGAATTCCTTGATCCGGACATAGGAGTATACCAGCAGCTCTTCCTTGTTCCCATGGTAAACATAGAGAGTAGCCGGTGAAACCTTGGCTGCCTTTGCTATTTTGGAAACGGAACTGGCCGCAAATCCGATTTCATTGACCACGGTAACCGTGGCTTCAAATAACGCTTCTTGCTTAATGTCGTCTTTCAATCTCATGGGGCTAAACTAAACGTTCATTCGCTTAATGTCAATGGTGAATCGGATTCAGTATTGTTTTTTGGGCGTCTATATTATTTGCCGTCTTTTAGAATAGGGTGAAAAATTAATGGCTTAGGCCGTTGGTACCAATATGGAAGTACCACAGGTACCATTTTATTACGGAAATTTGACACATTTGTGAGGCTGGTTAAATTATTAGGACTAACAAACAAATGTTTGTGACCCGAAACCAAGCTGTGTGAGCCGCTTTGAAAGTCTGGGAAGATAGGCACTTGCGATTGAATTCATAATAGACAAGCCGTTGGATTTTTCAAACGCTGTAAAAAAAATGGAAAAATAGTTTATAAAAATATGATATTTTGAGCACTTAAAGTTACAAAAAAATGATTATTGAAAATCGGGCACATGAATGAATACCCATTAAGGAAGGTATGGTATGCCGGTTTTCAAAAATTATCCCTCCCAAAGACAACACCCCACCCATCCATGTTCGTGTAAGGATAGATCCTACACAAGGACTGCGTTCGCAGTTCCCGGTCCGGCTATCAACAACGCAAACCGCTACAAAACCAAGGCCGGACAGTGGTCGGCATCATATGTAAAAGTCCCTTTTCATTTGCACTTAGGGGCATGCCTTTTACACCATGGCCAAGCCTTCGGAGGATCCCATGAGAGATAATCTCATTTTAACCGTATCCCAGTTAAATGAATATCTGACCAACCTCACCGGTAGCCTGGAGTTCATGGAACATCCGGGCATCATAGAACTCCAGGAGGCCATCCAGGCCTATGAAGCCCTGCGCCTGAGCAACACGCGGGAAGAATACGTTGCTGCGGAACGGGTGCGTCTGGCCGCCCACCATGCGGAAATCCTGGACATCAATCTGCTGGGCGCCATCGATCTCCAGGTCTACAATGTCCAAGGCGAAATCCTCACCGCCCTGGGGGATACGGTGTCGTCCGACAATATCATGACCCTGCCGGCCCTGGATGCGGCCCTGCGCGCCGAGATCCCCATGGGCCTGGCACCGGGCGGTGCCGGACGGAACAGCCTGAACACCA
>JAKSBM010000060.1 GCA_022361135.1 Desulfobacterales bacterium
ACCAGCGCACCGGATGGGCCTGCGGCGGGATGATCACCCCGGGTTTTCTGGCCATGTACCTGGGGAATCCCGTGCAACTCATGGTGCTTTTGGGGCTGGGGCTGGCCGCCTGGACCATCCTGGCCCTGGTTGTGAGGATCACCGGGATTTATGGCCGGCAGCGGCTGGGGACCGCCATGCTCATTGCCCTGCTACTGAAGATTCCCCTGGCCGGGGTTGGCCTGGATGCCTCCCTCTGGCTGGGTTGGGTGGTACCGGGGCTCATTGGGGCGGATATGGATAAACAGGGGGTGATCCCTACCCTGGCTGCGGTGATCTCCACCGGGGTGGCTGCGGCCATGGTCGTGCGCCTGCTTTTGCCTCTGCTTTCCCATGGGGGAGGGATGTGATGGTTGTGAACCGATTTATGACGTTGGTGAGGCAGGTGACCGGAAAGCCCGGCGCCGCTCTGGTGGGGCTGACCCTGGTGCTCCTGCTGCTCTGGTATTTTCCTAAAGGTAAGGGGTTTTCCCCGGATGAGCAGGCCCTGTGGCAGCGGGTGAGATCGGCACAGGGCGAATTGGTCCGGTACCGGCAGAAAACCGGATGTGTGTCTCCCAATAAGATAGACCCCTGGGGCAGTGGAATGATGGGCATAGAATGGAGCCCCATCACCACCACCGAAGGGGATCTTCAGGCCAAGCGAACCGCCTGTGATCCGGTGTGGGCCGTGCAGTTCCAGCGCTGGTTCAAGGGCCTGGGCCTGAAAAAAGGAGACCGGGTGGCCATCTATTCCTCCTCTTCTTTTCCCGGGATGCTCATCAATGCCGTCATGGCTGCAGAGTCCATGGAGCTGGATATTTCCCTGGGGCTTTCCCTGGGCGCCTCCACCTGGGGGGCCAATCATCCGCAGTTTCCCTTGCCCGTGATGTATAATGTGCTGAAAAACCGGAAATATCTCCATACCTCCGTGGCCTTTTTCACCCTGGGTGGGACCCGAGAAACCGGCATGGGCATGCCCGAGGAGGGAAAATCCATCCTCTATCGCACCGCCTGGATGGAGCATGCCCCCTTTCTCACGGCCGGCTCTCTTGCCGACATGGTGGCCTTGAAAATCCATCGACTGGAGGAATCCAAAGCCCGGCTGCTCATCAGCATCGGCGGCTCCCATGCCAACATGGGCAATGATGAAGGCATCCTGGAGCTCTCCCCCGGCCTGACCCGCCATGCCCCGGCCGGTCGATACGGGGACGGGGTCATTGGATTTGCCCTGTCAAATCAGATTCCTGTGATCCATATCTTAAATCTCAAGGGGTTGTGCCGTTCCCTGGGCCTTCCCTACGACCGGGCCCCCGAGGCTCAGAATTTCGGGACCGCCGGCGTCTGGGGCTGTGTTCTGGGGTTGGCTTTATTTGCCATTGCCCTGATCCGTCACCAACGATGGTCTCTCATGGATGAATAGGTCGGATTGACCGCCAGCGGCATGGGCTCTGGTGAGCCAATCTCCAACCGCGCCCCGGGTCTTCGGATCCGAGGCGCGGTTTTTTTATGCCAAATCAATTTCCTTCATTCCGCATCTGAAGTATGGTGGAATAACCTGAAATCTTAACCGGATTTGGAGGGCGCCATGGAAGATACCTTGAAAAAAGAAATCCTGGCCCTGCTGGCCAGGGAATGGGAACACACCGGGCCGCCCGGGATTCTGGATATCCGGGATCTGGTCTCCATCATGGGGGGATCCCCCGGGGATGTCATGGTCACCGTCAAGGAATTGTTTGCCCGGGGGCTGGTGGACATGAATTCCCTGAAAACGTCTGTCTTTTTAACGCCCGAAGGGTATGGGGCCCACGAGGCCGGGGCGGGTGAACCATGAAGGCCTGGGCAGGAA
>JAKSBM010000542.1 GCA_022361135.1 Desulfobacterales bacterium
AGGTTGGCACCAAGATTCACCCCGGTGAAAACGTGGGCATGGGTAAAGACTACACCCTGTTCTCCCTGATCGACGGTGTTGTGGCCTTCGAAAGAAAAGGCCGTGACCGCAAAAAAGTCAGCGTTTATGCCGCGTGAAATTTGTAGATGAAGCAATTATCACTGTCAGGTCCGGTAACGGCGGTGCAGGATGCACCAGTTTCCGGCGGGAACGGTTCATCGAACGCGGTGGACCTGACGGTGGCGACGGCGGCAACGGCGGCAGTGTAATTCTGCGGGTGGATCCGGGAAAACGGACCCTCTACGAATTCCGCCGCCAGAAGCTGTTTAAGGCAAAGAATGGTGCTCCAGGACTGGGCCGTCAAAAGCACGGTCGCAATGGGCACCATTGCTATTTGGAAGTGCCTGCCGGGACCCTGGTCACCCAAGTGGAGACCGGGGAAGTCGTCGTGGACATGACCGAAGAGGAGACCGAGTACGTCCTGGCCGAAGGCGGCATGGGCGGACGGGGTAACAAACGATTTGCCTCGGCCACCAATCGGGTCCCCCGGTATTCCCAACCCGGCGTCGAAGGGGTTGAACTCAAGCTTAAGCTGGAGATGAAACTCCTGGCCGACGTAGGGATTGTGGGACTTCCCAATGCAGGGAAATCCACCCTGATTTCCGCCATGTCCAAGGCACGCCCCAAAATAGCTGACTATCCCTTTACCACCCTCACCCCCACCCTGGGGATGGTGGAGCCCCCCTATGGGGAACCCTTTGCCGTGGCCGATATTCCCGGTCTCATCGAAGGGGCCCACGAAGGCACGGGCTTGGGAATCACCTTTCTCAAACACATTGAACGGACCGGTATCCTCATCCATCTCATTGATGGGGGAGAAATCGATCCGGATTCCCCACTGGAGTCTTTCAACCTGATCAACCGGGAGCTGTCCATGTACAGCAAAACCCTGGCGGAAAAGACCCAGATCATTGTCCTGAACAAGTCCGATCTCACGGGAACGGATAACCGGATGGCTGCCTTCAAGGCCGCCCTTCCCCACCTGGAAGTCCATACCATTTCCGCAGCCACCCAGGAAGGGGTTGCCGATCTGATCAAACTGCTTGCGTCCAAACTCCAAAAAGAGGAGTAAGCGCCATGGACGCCGGACTCTTTGGCGGAACCTTTAACCCGCTTCACAATGGACACCTGGGGATTATCTCCCATGTGAAAGAGGAATATGCACTGGACAAGGTATTCCTCTTCCCTTCGGCCACGCCCCCCCATAAATCAGATTTGAACCTTGCCCCGGCCATTGACCGGCTCCACATGGTGGAAGCCAGCATCCGGGGCATGGCGGGCATTGAAGCCTCGGACATTGAACTGCGGCGCAGCGGTCCCTCCTTCACCATTGACACCATCCGGGAATTCAAATCACAATTGGCCCCGGAAGACCGGTGTTTCCTCATCATGGGGTCGGACGCCTTTTTCGATATCCCCACCTGGAAAAAGACCCGGGAAATTTTCATGGCCGTCCCCATCATCGTCATGCTCCGGGGGGAGGACGTGGATGCCGCGGTCTTTTCGGAGTTCATTGACGAACACATTTCAAAAGGGTACAGATGGAAGGAGGAAGAAAATCGATTCCTCCATGCCCGGTTATCCCCCATTCACATCTGCAGGGTCCCGAAAATAGCCATCTCATCCACCCTGATACGACGCAGAATTCAACAGGGACACCCCATATCCGACCTGGTGCCGGAGGCGGTGGAATCCCTTATCACCAAAAAGGAATTATATACATGACAGCGATCCCAGAAGAGATCACCCCCTACCTGGCCCCGATCTTTGAGCGTAAACCCCTGTCGGTTGCCGCCATTGACGTCCGGGAACTGACCTCTTACACCGATACGGTTGTGATTGTGGAGGCCTCGTCAAACCGCCAGGCCCGTGCCCTTTCCGAGCACATCGTAACCGCCTTGAAAAAACAGGACAAACAGGTTCTGGGTGCCGAAGGAATCAAGGAAGGCGAATGGGCCCTCCTGGACTATGGTGACATTGTCATCCATGTTTTTGAAAGTGAAGCCCGCACCTTTTACGACATTGACGGCCTCTGGAGCGATGCGCCCCGGATGGACCTGTCCGAATACGGAATGCCCGGGGAGGCGTAACCATGTCTGCAAGACCCGTCAACATGCTCATGATCCTGGACGGTTGGGGAATTAACCCGGAAAGGGAAGGCAATGCCGTGGCCCAGGCCACCACCCCCTTCCTGGACCAGCTCTTGGCCACATCCCCCCACGGGAAGCTCACCTGCTCCGGCCCGGCCGTGGGCCTGCCCCAGGGCACCATGGGCAACTCCGAAGTGGGCCACATGAACATCGGAGCCGGACGCGTGGTTCCCCAGGACCTCATGCGCATCAACGCCGCAGTGGAGGAAAAAAAACTGGGGGATATTGAAATCCTCTCCCAGACCCTGGAAAACGTGAAAGCTTCGGGAAAAAAGCTCCACTTCATGGGCCTTCTTTCCGATGGCGGGGTCCATTCCCACATCACCCACCTCTTTGCCCTCATGGACCTGGCCCGGGAAACCGGCATCCAGGACCTGTGCATCCACTGCATCATGGACGGACGGGATACGCCCCCGAAAAGCGGCAAGGAATACCTGGGCCAACTCCAGGCCCACATCGACGCACACCAATTCGGTCGCATTGCCACCATCACGGGCCGGTTCTATGCCATGGACCGGGACACCCGGTGGGAACGGGTGGAAGAGGCCTATGACCTCTACACCATGGGCAACGGCAATTGGGGACGGGACGGGGTTTCCGCCATCCAGGAAGCCTATGACGCCGACGAAACCGACGAGTTCATCAAACCCATTTTCATTGAAGAATCCCCCGAGGTCAGCACCGGCCTCATTGAAGACGGAGACACCGTTCTATTCTTCAACTACCGGGCCGACCGGGCCAGGGAAATCACCCGGGCCTTTACCCAGGACAACTTTGACGGGTTTGAGCGGCAGATCCATCCCCGGATCGCCACCTACCTGACCATGACCCGGTATGACGAAACCTTTGACCTGCCCGTCATCTTTGGTCCCCAAACCCTTTCCGGCATCCTGGGAGAAGTCCTGAGCAAAAACCGGATTCCCCAGCTCCGCATCGCCGAAACCGAAAAATACGCCCATGTAACCTACTTCCTCAATGGGGGAGACGAAGCCGTATTTGAAGGGGAAGACCGAATCCTGGTCCCCTCCCCCCGGGATGTGGCCACCTATGATCTCAAACCGGGCATGAGTGCTGAAACCGTGGCAGAAAAAGCCTGTGAAGCCATTGAATCCGGCAAATATGGATTCGTTGTCCTCAACTTTGCCAACATGGACATGGTGGGCCACACCGGCGTCATGGACGCTGCCGTGGAAGCCTGCCAGGTGGTGGATCAATGTGTGGAAAATGTGGTCAAGGCCATCCATGCCACCGGCGGCACCGCCTTTGTCACCGCCGACCACGGCAACAGCGAACAACTCAAGGCCGAAGACGGCTCGCCCCACACCGCCCACACCCTGAATCCGGTGCATTTCATAATCTCCAGTCCTGGATTTGACGGCCAGGTAAAGGACGGGGTCCTGGGGGACATTGCCCCCACCATCCTCAAGGTATTGGGCCTGGAACAGCCCCCGGAAATGACCGGCACCCCGTTGGTGTAAATCCCCAAAAAAGTAGCCTCCGTTCCAGGAGCAACACAAATTAAAAAGCGGTCTTTTTGACCGCTTTTTTTATGCCTGCCCCCCATGGCAACGGAAGGGCCCATCCGGCATGGAAAACCCGAGGTTCCAAAGCAGGCCCATGCCCCTTGACACCGCTCCCCTTCAATGATTTAACCAAGGGGCTATTCCACGATTGGAAAAGAATTTGAATCCGATACAACAGGAAAAACCATGACCCAGATAAAAGACTATATCACAGGCAGAGACATCGATAATGTGGGGCCGGAGCAGAGCCGCCAGCAATTTGAAAAATCCCTGGTGGAAACCAAGGGCTATGCCAAGGAAGACATCCGGGTGGATGTTCCCATCACCGTCCAGTTCAAGGGCGAAGACTACACCGCCTCCGTGGACCTGGTGGTCTGCATTGGGGAAACCCCGGTCATGGCCGTGACCACCGTGGCCGGCTCCATCGGATCATACGAACGTGAAATCCTGGCCGCCGCACGCCTTCTCTACGACAACCAGATCCCCTATGCCGTCTCCACCGACGCACGGGATGCGGTCATCATGGATACCCTCACCGGAAAACAGATCGGCCAGGGCATCTCCGCCATTCCCTCCCGGAACCATGTGGCCCTGGAACTGAACCAGATGACAGCCCCCCCCCTGGCCGAGGACAAGGTGGCCGGAGAAATGATCATTTTCCGCTCCTTTAACCTGGAAAAAATCAACCGATAAAATAAAGATTCGAAACCATCAAAAAAACCAGGTGGTCCGTCACAAATAAAAGCTCCCCCCTCCCAAACGCAAAAAAGCGGGAATCGAAAAATCGATTCCCGCTTTTTTTATATGCGGTCAACCCAAGGGGTTGATTTCAACTCAGCATTACGCCCGGGAGACTTCCTTGTTGCAGTGCTTGCAGACCGTGGCCCGCTTTTTAATGATTTCCGCACAATAGGGGCATTCCCGGGTGAAGTGGCGCTCGTGGAGGATTTCAACGGCTTTGTCCACTGCTTCCTGGAGCACGGGGCTGCCGAATTTGTTGTTCACCAGATGTTCGGTGGCTTCGGCATCTGCCAGCTCGCCAACCATTTCCGCAGCCTTAACACGGGCCCGGTCCGGGATGGTGGAATCCAGCAGGATTTTCAAAATCTCGTCCCAGTCCTTGGAGATGTAATAATCCGTGAGGATGGAAAAGGTCTTTTTGGTCAATTCCCTACGGGCTTCCTGTTCAATGAGTACGGCATCATCCAATTTGCTGCCCGTTGCCCCGATGGGGCTGAACACCGGCATGTACTCAAAATTGTCACATCCCGGCTCATTGATGCAGCGATAGGAAGCCGGAGCTTCCACGGTTTCATGGAGGTGCTCCCATCCCTTTGCATAGGAGGGACAATCATCATTGAAACAAACGAATAAAAAGGGGCATCCCCAGCCCAGACCATCGGAAAAATTGATGGGAGGTACTTCCCAAAGGGTCATTTCCTGATCACAATGGGGGCAGCGGGGTTTGTCCATTTTCAAACATTTTTCCAGGACCTCGTCTCTTGTTTCAAATGCCATTCTATTTCTCCTTTGGTAGTCTGAGGCAAATTTCAGACTACCAAGATAATCACAGGCAGTGCCTTGTCAATCAACTATCCAACGACAACCAGCACATCACCTTTTGCTACTGAATCACCGGATGAGAAATTGACGGCCTTCACGGTTCCGGCCACCGGAGACGGCAGGGCATTTTCCATCTTCATGGCTTCGATGACCACCACGGTTTCCCCTTCGTCCACACTGTCGCCCACATTCTTTTCATACTTGATGATCATGCCGGGCATGGGGGCATTCACCGGAGTACCGTCTGCGGATGCAGCGGCCGGGGCCGGGGCGGCCGCGGGCTCGGGTTTGGGTTCAGGCTTGGCTTCGGCCTTGGGAGCGGCAGCTTCCTTCTTGGGTGCCGGGGCAACCGGAGCGGCAGGTGCGGCGGCCGGAGCAGCAGCCGGGGCGGCGTAGGAAATCACGGGGGCACCCCCCACTTCTTCCACGCCCACTTCAAAGCTTTCACCGTCCACAAATACGTTAAAGACCCGGGTGTTTTCACCCTTTTCAATGGCGGCCTTTTCTACCAGTTCGCCGGCCTTGGCCTTTCTGATGAGTTCATCCTGCTTGGCCACGTCGTCCAGGGTAATGGGCTTGAGGCTGTCGGGCATCTGCTCCTTACCATATTTCTGCATCAGGTATTTTTTACCCGTTACAGGGAAAAGGGTATAGAGGACCAGATCCTCATCATCCACGGCCAGATCACCAATCTGTTCACGGGCCTTTTCCAATTCCGGTTCCAGAACTTCGGCCGGGCGGCAGGAAATGGGTTCTTCGCCCCGTTCGTATCCCTTGAGGGCCTTTTTCTGAACCTCGGGATCAATGGGTACGGAGGTTTTACCGTAAAGGCCGTAGCAGAGATCCTTGACCTGGGCGGTGACCATCTTGTACCGATCGTCTTCGGTGTCAAAAAGAACATTATTTACGGTCTGGGTGCCCACAATCTGGCTGGTGGGGGTAACCAGGGGAACCTGTCCCAGTTCTTTTCTAACCCGGGGAAGCTGCTTGTAAACTTCATCAATCTTATCCAGGGCATCCATTTCACGGAGCTGGTTGACCAAGTTGGAAAGCATGCCGCCCGGTGTCTGATGGAGGAGAACATTGATGTCGATGAGGGAAACCTTGGTGTCGTCCAGAAGATGCTTGTACTTGGGCATGACTTCTTTTTCCAGGATATCGTTGATCTCCGCCAGGGCCTTGATGTCAAAGCCGGTGTCCCGGTTGGTTCCCAAAAGGGACATGACCAGAGGCTCCAGGGCCGCATGGGAGGTCCGGTAGGCATAGGGTGTAACGCAGGCATCAATGATGTCCACCCCTGCCTCAATGGCCTTCATGTGGGTCATGGGGGCCATGCCAGAGGTGAAATGGGAGTGCAGATGGATCAACGGTTTAACATTGGCCTTAAGCGCCTTGACCAGCTCATAGGCATCATAGGGAGAAAGCAGGCCCGCCATGTCCTTGATGCAGATGGAGTCTGCACCCATCTCTTCCAATTCCTTGGCCTTCTTGATGTAGTAATCCAGGTTGTAGACCTCTCCGCCCAGGCGGGGTTCGGTGAGGGTGTAACAGAGGCAGCCCTGGAAATGGG
>JAKSBM010000709.1 GCA_022361135.1 Desulfobacterales bacterium
GTAATAGGTGGAGACGTCCAAACCGTTGTAGGCCACCTTTAATGCCGCGCCCACGGCCGAGGAGGTCAGGCCGAACAGGGCCGCCTTCTGGCGGTCGATTTTCACCTCCACCGAGGGCAAGCCCCCCTGGTAATCATCCCGGATATCCTTGACATGGGGGACCTGTGCCACCAGGGACTTTACCGATTGGGCCAGGCGGCTGAGCACGGTAAAGTCGTCCCCGCTGATTTCAATGTTGATGGGGGCGCCCGTGGGCGGCCCGTCCCGCTGTTCGTCCACGGTGATCTTCACCCCGGGGATGCCCTCCACCCGTTGGCGGATGGTATCCAGATCCGCCTTGGTGGGGGAGCTGCGGTGGGCGAAGTCCATGAACTGGAGGCCGATGTGGTTGGGCAGGTTGGGATCAAAGACCCCGCCGCCGGCACTGTCCTGGACCACCTTTGTGAAGATGTGCTCGATGTTGTTGATGTCCGAAGGCCCTTCAAAGGTGCTGCCGTCGGCCCTGGTATGGGCTTGCATGGCAATGGCCCGGGCATAGGGGGCATGGGGCCGTCCGGCAATGGCCCGTTCCACCTTTTTCACGGTGCGGTCGATGAATTCCATGTCCGCCCCTTCGGGGATTTCGATGTTGACATAGGCGGACCGGGGATCGATGGACGGGAAGAATTCCACGGGCTTTTCAATGCCGATGCGCAGCATCCAGATCTGGAAGAGGAGGACCAAGACCACAAAGCTGCCCAAAAGCACCGTGATCTTATGGTCCAGGGCATGGGTGAGGAGCCGGCGGTAGCCCCGGAGGACCCAGCCCCGGATTTCCACGGGCTTTTCCCCCATGTCGGCCATGTCCGCAGGCACATCCTGGAGCTGTTTGGCCCGCTGTTGTGAGGACTTGATCTGCATGAAAAAGGCGCACAGGGCCGGGTTGATGACCAGGGCCACAAACAGGGAGGAGGTCAGGGTGATGATGAGGGTGACGGGCAGGTAGCCCATGAAATCCCCCATGATGCCCGGCCAGAAGAGCATGGGAAAAAAGGCGGCCAGGGTGGTGAGGGTGGAGCCGATCACCGGCCAGGCCACCTCGCCGGCGGCGGCCATGGCCGCCTCCAGCCGGGGAACCCCCTGCTGCATGTACCGGAAAATGTTTTCAATGATGACAATGGCATTGTCCACCAGCATGCCCAACGCCAGGGTCAGGGCAAAGAGGACCACCATGTTCAAGGTGATGCCCAGGGCATGGAGGGCGGCAAAGGAGAGGAACATGGAAAAGGGGATGGCCAGGCCCACCAGCATGGCATTGCGGAAGCCCAGGAAGAGGAAGAGCACCACCACCACCAGGATGAGGCCGGAGATGATATTGTTCTCCAGGTCGGCCACCGATGCCTTGATGTCCTTGCTTTTGTTCATGAGTTTGGTGACCCGGGTGTTTTCCGGAAAGCTCTGTTCGGCCCGGGCAACGATCTCGTCGATTTTCTCCGAGATGACGATGATGTTTTCACCCTGGCGTTTTTTCACGGCAATGTTGATGGAATTGACCCCGTTGAGCCGGGAACGGGAGGTCTCTTCCTTGATTCCGTCCACCACCGAGGCCACATCCTTGAGATAGATGGGCCGGCCCTGGTGGGTGGCCACCACCAGGGTGAGGATCTCTTCGGGGGTGTCAAACTCCCCGGGGACCTTGAGCTGGTAGCGTCCGTCCCCCAGGGTGATGGCCCCGCCCGAGGTGTTCTGGTTTTCACTGATCACAGCCGAGTTCAGGTCGGTGATGGGGATGTGATAATAGGCCAGCTTGTCCGTGTCCACCTCCACCCGGATTTCCCGCTCCTGTCCGCCGGTGACCTCCACCTCCAGGACCCCGGGGACGGATTCAATGTCCTCCTTGAGGTCGTCGGCCAGCTTCCGCAGATCCCGGGGGCCCACCTCACCGGAGAGGGAGTAGATCACAATGGGCATTTCCGAAAAGTTCACCTCGTAGACCGAGGGGTCGTTTTCCAGGTCCGAGGGCAGGTCGTTCCGGGCTTCGTCCACCTTGTCCTTCACCTTGGTGAGGACCTCGTCAATGTCGGTGCCCGAAAGGAATTCAATGTTGATCTGGGACAGCCCCTGGGAGCTCACCGAGCTGATGTTTTTAACCTTGTCCAGCCCCTTGAGCTTTTTTTCGATTTTCAGGGTGATTCCGGTCTCCATGTCCGTGGCGCTGACCCCCCGGTATTCCGTGCGGACAAAGACATAGGGTATGGTGATGTCGGGATCGCTCTCCCGGGGCAGGGAGATATAGGAATAGAGGCCAATGCCCGTAATGATGAAAACCAGAACCAGGACACTGATCCGATTTTTAACCGCCACATCTGAAACCATCATCGGGTGAGTTCCTCCATGGTGCGAACGCTTTGGGTCACCTGGACCGTTTCGCCGTCTTCAATGATGCGATGGCCCACCACCACCACGCGATCCCCCGGGTTCAGGCCCCGGGTGATTTGGATTTCCCAGCCGTCCTGGAATCCGGTTTCAACGGGCTGGAAGCGGACCTTTCCCTGGTTTTCAACAAAAACCCCCTTTTCATCCCTGCGGGTGACCAGGGCATAGATGGGCACGGCCAGGCCGTCGTCCACCTGGTTTTTAACGATTTCCACCCGGGAGAACATGTCCGGGAGGATGGCCTGGTCCGGGTTGTCCACGCGGATGTCCAGGGTGTAGAGCCGGGCCAGGGAATCCGTGGTCCGGGTCAGGTAATGGTAGCTGCCGGTGACCGGACGGTTGTCCAGGGCGTCCAGGGTCATGCGGAAGGTCTTCAGCCGGCGCACGGCATCCACATCGGATTCCGGGATGCCCACGGCCACCTTGATTTTATCCAGTTGGAGCAAGGTAAACACCGGATCTCCCACCTGGAGATAGGTGCCCACCTCAATGTCGCTGCGGTCCACCACCCCGTCCATGGGGGAGCGGATGGTGCAGCGTTCCAGGTTCAGTCGGGCCGTGGCCAGATTGGCCCGGGTGGTTTTCACCTGGGCCACGGCATCGTCCAGTTTGCTCTGGGTGACGAATTTCTTAGAGGAGAGGGCCACCAGCCGTTTTTTGGTGATCTGGGCGGTTTCATGGGAGGCCAGTGCTGCGTCGTAGGCATTCTGGTAATCCCGGGAATCCAGTCGGGCCAGGACATCGCCCTTTTTCACCCGGTCCCCTTCCTGGACCGGTTTTTCAACCACCTGCCCCCGGGCTTCGGAGACCACCTTCAGGGAAATCCAGGGTTTGGCCACCCCCGGGAAGCTGAGCTTTTCGGCCAGGGGTTTGGGCAGGATTTCCAGGGTGGCCACATTGATGGGCTTTCGTTCCATCTGTCCCTGGCGGGATTGTTCCTCGGCCAGGGCCTGTCGTTTGTTTGAAATTTTCTGGGACAGGGGCAGAATGACAAGGCCCACAAAGAGTAAAAGGCATAGAAAGGGAATGCTTTTACTCACAAGTCTGAGGGCAGTTTTGAACCAGCGGGGGGATTTCTCCATGATATTCCTCGAAAATTATGTAAAAAACCATTTAGTTTATGATGAATTCCCCATTGTATCAAGGGGGGAAGTAAAGTTGAAACGGGCCTGCCATCCCAGGGCAAAGGTGATGAAAACCAGGGCCAGGGCCAGGCCGAACATGATGCGATAGGCATCCGCACCCAACGTCGTCATCTGGTCCAGCATGCCGCCGAAAAAGAGGGGGAATCCCGAAGTGAACCAGATGGTTAGCAATGGGGCCACGGCAAAAAATGCCGTGGCATCCTCCCGGCCGGACAATTGCTTAATCAGGGGGGAGTAAATTAGATTTCGGGTTCCCCGGCAGAAGCCCAACATGAAGCTGACCATGAAAAAGCTGGCCGGTCCGGGCAGGGCAATGAGTAAAACCAGGGCCAGGGCACAGATGACTTTGGTGGCCAGGTATTTTTGGCGCAGGCTCCCCAGGCCCAGGTAGCCCATGGTGAAATTGGCGGTGATGGATCCCGAGTAAATCAGGGTGATGTAAAATCCCGCGGCTATGGCCTGGGACACGGCGAAAAATCCCGTGGCGTAATTGGCATAAAATCCAATGACGGTGATGACGATGTAGTTGTCCAGATCACCGGCCAGGTAAAAGACCATGTTCCGGTTCCCCAGGATGGATCGGGCGGTTTCCCTGAGGTGGGAGACAAAGCCCTTTGGATTCTCTTTTTCCCCGGGAAGCGCTTTGGATTCGGGTGGATCCGTAATTTCACGGGTGATGAGGAATCCAAATGATCCCACGAGGAACAGGATTCCGGCCCCAATGAATATCCAGGCCGAGGAGGCCAGTGAAAGTTGGTAAACTTCCACCACCTTCAGGATGAATACGCTGGCCATGATTTTGGCCAGGTTCTGGGCCAGGTACATGAAGGACAGGCCCTTCACGTTTTTCCCGGGGGAGAATATCTTCACCAGGAAGTTGAGCCAGATGGGGAAGGTCAGGCCGATGCTCACGGAAAATATCACATAGGCCACGAAAAACAGGGGCAATATCCAATCTGGATTTCGTAAAAAGAGGAGGCCGGTGCCAAAGCCCAGGACCACCACGGACGAGAGCAGGTGGAACCCCAGTACCAGGGGGCGGGTTCGGATCGCCTTCCGGGTCAGGTAGCTGGAGATCAGGGGGCAGGCGGAGATCCCGGCCATGAGGATGCCGGGGACCAGGCCGATGAGGAAGTCCGACGCCCCCAGGTTTTTAAGAAAAATCTGGAGAAAGGTCGACTCCATGAGAACGGGAAAACCCAGTCCCCAGAAGAATTCCACCACCGATATCCCGGCTGCATTTTGTTTGAAATATTGATCTTTTGCGGCTTGCAATGCCTGCATTTTCCCGACCCTTACT
Organism: Desulfobacterales bacterium; assembly: GCA_022361135.1. Next base: position 4,861 of record JAKSBM010000709.1, read on the forward strand.
TTGAACCTGATACTATATTTTAGAATGCATAAATTGCATTCAAATTGAAACTTAAATTAATTTGCTGAAATCTGTGCTGTGACTGCAATCTGCCCACAAAGCCCTATATTTACCGAAAAATAAATATAAAGTACAGGCAGATAATGTGGCTTTTTGTATCGGGGCATTGGTGGTGTGAATGGGGCGTCGTAATGATGTCGTAATCATTTGGGTTTCATGGTGTTGTACTGCTGGTGTGGGTGTTGTTTTGTAGCGCTGAAGATCCCAGGAATGATGGGATACTGGGATTTTGGATCCGTTGAAGTATGGAGCTTTGGAATCGTGAAATTCTGGAATTCTGGGATAGTAGGATAGTGGACTAGTGTCATTGTGTCATGGTGGCGCCTGGGAACCCGGTTGGGAGCGGGGCGGCCTTCCTTGTCCGGGCAAGAACAAGGACAGCCCCTAAATTCCATTCCGGGAAATATTCCAAAACTGCGCTCCAGTAGGTGCTCAAACAGTTGGAAATTTCACCTCCATTGCATTAAGGGGCTGTAACCTTGCCCTTGCAACGGCCCGCGAAAGACCACCCCGCCCCCACCCTAGTCGTATTACGAAGGATAGCCGTGGAGGATGCATGATAACGGAGTAC
>JAKSBM010000608.1 GCA_022361135.1 Desulfobacterales bacterium
TCACTGGGGGCTCTCCAGTGACCAGATCGGACACCACCGTGGCAAAATGACCTTCCATCCAATCCGAGGGGGATGTGGGTGGATGGGTGTTAAAAATGGTATCCAGCCGATATTCCACGGCACCGAAAATCTGCCCGTTGTGCTCCACCAAGGGCACCCGGCTGAAACCTGTGGGCATGGAATGCTCGATGATGCCCCCCCCTTCGCCGGGTAATGGGGAAAAGGAGTCGGTAAAATCCCGGTTCACCAGCAGGGGTTGCTTACCCAGTTCCAACCGCTTGGATGCCCCATAATCAAAGATATTCTCCATGCGGGCCTCAAAGCCGGGAATTTCAGCTGCGGCAGCTGCCCCATACTCATCCCCCAGAATGGTCCGCACCCTATCGGTCCCATGTTCCTCATACCAGGAGGCAATGGTCTCCACCTCATCATCGTTCAATACGGCAAAAAGAGCATCTTCCGGACTGAACCGAAGCAGGAGGTCGTAGTTTTCCTTGCTCTGGTAAAACCCCTCCCCTTCAAGGCCAAGCATTTCATTGAACAGAATCTGAAAAACAAAGGCCCGCATTTCAGGGCGGGCCGCAGCCGGATCAAACCCCATTTCCGTCAGGAGTTCATCCACATGGTCGGCCGCGGCCTGGGCCGGACCGTAGAGGCCCTCATTCTGGAACAATGAATTCAAAAAGGCTTCGGTGCCCAGGTCCCCATAGGCCACCAGCACATTGGCCTGGTGATAATAATAATCCAGGCTACCCTCGGCCCCGTCCCCGGCGCTTACGGTGAAGGTTCGGTTCCGGGCCGGATCATCACTGTTCAAATGATACCGCTCTCCATCACCGCCCAGCTCTTCGGCCAGCCTTCGGTTATAGGTATCCAGCACATCCTGGACCGACCATTCCCCATCCTCTTCCGTGGCCTGGTCAATGGTTTCCCTCAAAATATTCAATGCTTGGTGATACTCCGGGGACATCAACTCCGATGTGGTCAAGGGGCCGGTGACAATTTCAAAAAGGCCGTACCGGCTGCCCGGGGAAATATCCAGTTCTAGGGAAAGTACGGAATAGCCCAATTCCGATTCCGAGGTGGCGCCAAACCGGGTCCATTTGTCCAGCCGGAGGCCATCCGGGGTTTCCACCCATGCCGGGGCTTCGATTTCAAACCCAATGCGATCGGGCCGGGATGTGGAATTAAGGCTGCCCGAATCCAGCCCCCACACCCTGTGACGGGCCGTGCCCATCTCCAGGTTGATGTCCCAGACCAGGCGGCTGGCCGCATCTGCCGTGGACCGGCCATAGCGGCCGTTACGCACTTCATTTGCATGTACAAATCTACCCAAAAGATCCGCTATGTGCTCATTGTAGGAGCCGGCCTCAAAGTCCGGGCCCACCACCACCACGGGCACCGTACTCTCATAGCCCCCCAGGGCCTCTGAACTGCGGTAAAAACGCAAAAAACTGGCAGAATCCGGGATATTGGGATCCACCATGACCACCACCCCGACATTCTCGGGAATGGCGATGTCACCACTGCCCTCGGGCAGGTTAAAATGGTCCGAAGTCAGGTCACCAATGGTCTCGGGATGGAAATTGGCCGACTCCGATTCCGAAGCCAATTCCGACAAAATATCCTGGATCTGATTGGTCAGGGCGGGATCGTGGATACCATAATCGGTCAGATCTCCTTCCATGAGGGTCTGAACAATGGAAGAAATATTATCCACGGCCGCCTGGGATTGCTCCTGGGCCTGGTCCGGGGTATCTGCCGTGGCCGAATAATCCGGCCCGACAATAAAGATACCGCTGTTTTCCTGTTCGGTATCGGTGGGTACGACGGTGGTGGTATATGGTTGAGGCATTGTTTTTTTCCCGTGCCATTATCAATGGCGGTTATTTGATTTTCGTATAATTTGGGCCTAAAAATATCCCTTAAGGTGAGCACCAACTAAGTTTTGTCTATCTAACTTTTCTCTAACAGAATTATTCAATTTGAGATTAATGTGTATAGGCCCGTGGAAAGGCTGTTTGCAGAGCTAGTACTTTCCCGGTGACAGGGAATGTAGCTAGGGAAAAATACGAAAAACGGCCCATGGATTATGAAAACCCAAGGGCCGTTACTCATTGTAAAATTTCATAGAAATTCAGGCCGGGGGATTAAAAATAACAGGCCTGGAAGATGGTAGGTAATTCAGGGGAAAAATTCACCATTATGGAATCTTGGGCCCACTGAAATTATGCCCGGGAAGCCATGGGAAAGATTTGATTTTAAAAGACCCCAGCGGGCCATTTAAAACATACGGGAGCGTTCCCTGGGAACGGCATGTTTACCGTGGATGGAGGAATAGCAGGGCCATGAACCATGGCATTATCCTCCCCTCTTACACACGGGGGGCGACCAGGTTGTTGGGGGTTGAATCGGATTTTTCGTCTGTAGACAGGCTCTCCTCACTGTCCGCACCCAGCTTGGCCATTTCCGTGGTGAGCAATTCCATGGCCCGCTGGACATCGGCGGAACCGGGCAATGCCCCCTTCTCCTCCCCGGTATCCAGGGGATTATTTTTGGAAAAGACCGACACCTGGAGCTGGCCCAGGCTATCTGCGGTCAATTGGGTGACAATGTCAATGAGCTCGGTCTGGTCTCCCTGGGCCGATTCCAGAACCAGGGAGGAGTAGATGGACGAATCCGCACCATTGCGGATGGTGATGCTCTTATCCAAATTGGTGTCGGTGATGATCACATCATCGCCGTCCAGGGCAGCTTCCAGGGCGGTGAGGTCTAAATTTTCGTCCAGGAGAATCCGATCCTGGGCAGCGTCCTGGGCCGTATTGTCAATGACGATGTTGGAATACCACTTAAGATTGGCCAGGGAAATTTCATAGGTATCGGCCCCGCCTTCACCGGAAAGAACCACGGAAAAGACCGCATCCAGGGTGGGGAATCTCAGGGTATTTCCATTGTTATCCCCCTGGATGAGCAGGGCATCCCCCTGGGGAACACTCTTGTCTTCGGGGTCATTGGCATCGGGCATATAGCCCTGGAGCCGATTAATGTATCCGTAGTTACCATATTTGATCCCCCCGCCTCCGGCTCCAATTTGCCAAAGACTATTGTCATTGGCATCCAGGATAAAATAGGTGCCCTCCACCAGACGGGCGCCGAACCAGACCGGCTCCCGGATCTGCTGGGGCAGGACTGCGGTGTCCAGGAAACTGCCGGACACCACATGGTACCAGCCGGATAAAACGGTCTCCTGCATGCCGTTGCGGCCGTATATGGCAATGCTTTCACCCACGTTACCGTGGTATTGGTTGGCCAGATCGTAGTATCCGCCCTTGTACTCCATGTTGTGGAGGGAATCCCACTCCGGGGTGACCCCGATGAGCTGGGGATCTTCGTTGAAGCCCACCCCGAAAATCTTGTAGCCCGATGTGGCCACCTGCCAGCCGGAACCGGCCTGGTCCAGAGAAAGGATGGTCTCGCCGGGGAACATCTCAACGGCGGCGGGCAGTTGGGTATCGCCGGCAAGTTGAATGCCCACGGTATTCCCGTCCCCATCCACATCGGCCTCGAACAGCCCCACCAAATCATCTTCCGATAGAACGGCCTGGGTGAAGAGGCGGCGGGCATCGGCATCGTAAATCAGGGCCGTGCCGTCGGTGTGGGGGCCCAGGTATTGAAGATAGTCCTCTCCCTGGCTCACCTGGGTGGCCACCATGCGTTGGTTTTGAAGATCGTACCAAATCCCCATACTATTGCCTTGGGCATCAAATACCCCGTCAATGAGCAGGGTGGAGGCACTGTTTTCATCGGCCACGGCATCGGAGGCAATGGTCTCGTACCAATCATCCACATGGTTTTCCATCCATTCTGCGGTGAAGCCCATGAGCCCCATGGTTCCGTCGATGTCCACCCGGTGGAGGCGGCCGGTCATGTCCGTGGTGATGATGAGATCGTCGCTGAACCCCACCGAAGCGATGCCACCGTAATAAAAGAGTTTGGAAGGATCATTGCCCAGGGCCCCGGTCTGGAGATAAAGGCCATGGGTGGATTCGCTGTGGAAAACAAAGACCTCTTCCCCATCCCCGGTCATGAGGGTATTGATCAAGGCGATGTCATCGGGTAGCCCCTCCGGGGTCTGACCGTGGGGGAAATGGTCCAGGTTGAGGTGAACCGTGGTGTCGTCTTCATTTCGGTACCAGATGATATCGTTGTCATAGGCCAGGATGACCCAATCGGAAAGCGTGGCGGAAATCCCGGGCGTGGGTGGTGCATCCCAGGGCTGGGGAAGGTTTTCCAAAGGATTTTCCCAGGGATTGGGGTTGGGATTGTCCATGAGCCAATTAAAAAGATATTCACTACCGCCGATGTGGGTGATTTCAAAATCCCCCACCGAATCCAGGTCAATGCGGGCCTGGAGGGTGGCGTTGACATCATTGTCATTGGTGTAGGCCCCCTGGATCCAAAGGTCCCCATCCTGCTCCACCGCATCAAACTCCCATTTGATGATGGAATAAATTTGGCTGTCGGCGTCATAGGTTTCCATGAGGGGGAGAACCAGGGTTTCATCCACGCTGTTGGTTTCAGGGCTCACCACATAGATGAAGCCCTTTTGGGAATTGAGCATCAGCCCCCTGCCCTGGCTGTCCACGGCCACCAGAGCACTGTTCTCCTGGATATCGGAATCATTGTACCAGCTGTAATCGTAGTAAAAATTATCCGTGGCTCCATCGTAATAGACCTGGGTGAATTTATGGTTGGAGGGATCCCGGTAGTTGGTCACACTCACCCGGCCGTTGGCAAACTTACCGGCCTGGTACTCACCCTGGAGATGGCTCTTCAAGCCGTCCTGGTATTTCTCCATGTGGTCGCCCAGACTAAGGCTATCCGTGGACAGACCGTCCACCTTATCGGCATCCACGGCCACCACCTGGGAGCTGGGATGATCCCCCAGGGTAACCATGAGGGTATCCCCGTCGTTGTTGAGTACCAGGAGCCGGTCGCTGCCGTAATCTTCGATCTTAATGAACTGCCCGCCAAGGCTTACCCCGTTGGTGTGCAGTGAGAGGCCGTCCTTGTCCATGTTGGTGGTATTGATGAGCCAGGTTGAGGGGCTGTCCCCGTCGGTGACCAGGGTCATGCCGTGGGTGTGTTCATTGGGGGCAATCACATAGGAACCGCCCTGGCCGTGGATGTTATAGGAGGTTTTCCCCTGGTAATCGTCAGGGAAATCGGGCACGGCCAGGGTCCGATCCCGGTGGTCCA
>JAKSBM010000787.1 GCA_022361135.1 Desulfobacterales bacterium
CGGCGGCGTAACTGCCCTGCCCGTACTCAAGGCCCTGGGCTGTGAAGTCCATGATATCTTCTGCGACATGGACGGCCGTTTCCCCAACCATGAGGCCGATCCCACCCAGAAAAAGAATCTGACCCAACTCATCGATCTGGTGAAAAAGGAAAATCTGGACATCGGCATCGGTTACGACGGGGATGCGGACCGCATCGGTGTGGTGGACCGCCACGGCAACGTGATCTACGGGGATCAGCTCATGGTGATCTATGCCCGGGAAATCCTCTCCAGGAACCCCGGTGCCACCTTTATCTCCGAGGTGAAATGTTCCATGGTCATGTACGAGGACATCGAGAAACACGGGGGCCGGGCCATCATGTGGCGCACCGGACATTCCCTGATCAAACAGAAGATGAAGGAAGAAAATGCGGCCCTGGCCGGGGAAATGAGCGGACATATGTTCTTCAAGGACCGGTACTACGGTTTTGACGATGCCCTCTATGCCTCCTGCCGCCTTTTGGAAATCATGGCCGATACGGGCAAGGGGGTGGACGAGCTCATTGCCGATCTGCCCCGGACCTTCACCACACCGGAAATCCGGGTGGAATGCCCCGATGATATCAAGTTCAAGGCCGTTGAAAAAATCGTGGCCCATTTCAAGGCCCGGCAAAAGGTCATTGACATTGACGGCCTTCGGGCTTTATACCCGGACGGGTGGGGTCTGGTTCGGGCCTCCAACACCCAGCCGGCCCTGGTCCTTCGTTTTGAAGCCCTGACCCCGGAACGGCTGGATGAAATCCGGACCGAAATTGAAACAACCCTTGAAACCATCATAAAGGAGATGGGATAGGCCCCGGCCGTACCCGTGTCATATATGCAATTATCACCACCGCAGCAGGAAGCTGTTTACCATACCGGATCTCCGGCCCTGGTCGTGGCCGGAGCCGGTTCCGGCAAGACCCGTACCCTGACGGCCAAATTTTCCCATCTGACTTCGCTGGGACACGATCCCCGGCGGATTCTGGCCATCACCTTTACCAATAAGGCGGCCCAGGAAATGAAAACCCGTCTCATGGAAATGACGGGCATGGATGCCAACAGCTTCCAATGGGTGAGGACCTACCATTCCGCCTGCCTCATGATTCTGAAAAAGCATGCCCATGTCCTGGGCTACGGCTCACCCATTCAGATCATGTCCGTCTACCAGATGGATAAACTGGTCAAGGAACTCTGCGTTCAGAATAACATTGAAAAAAAGTTTGCCGGGCGGATTCTATCCACCATTTCCCTGGCCAAAAACTTCGGGGACCCGGTCAAGTATTTTGACCTGAAGCCCTCCTTTTACAATATCAAGATCCAGGATATTTTTGAGCAGTATGAAGAACGGCTCAAGGAAATGAATGCCGTGGATTTTGACAATATCCTGCTCAAGACCCGGGACCTGCTCCGGGACAATGAAGAAATC